>JBBITV010000254.1:0-5876 GCA_037440585.1 Chloroflexota bacterium | reverse complement strand
ATTATATCCCAACCACTTGTATTGTCAAGACCATCGCACCAAATCCCAAATCTCAATGACCAAACCCCAAACGGGTCGTTGGGGTTTGGTCATTGGTCATTATTCATGAGCTCTCGCGTACGTCCGTGACCTCCTGTCCCAGGGCACCCAATGCCTGCACCAGGCCAGCCATTTGCCCGTCCTGGACCTTGACGACGACGTAGCGATGGACCGGGTCTGGGCCGTGGAACGCTCCCAGGGCGATGATGTTGCCGCCCCGCCGCGCAATCTCGCTCGTAAGTGCTGCCAGAACGCCCGGCTGATCGGCTACGTGGAGCGTCAGGCGCAACCCACCTTCGCGAGCGCCCAATAACTCCAGGAAGGTCTTGAAGATGTCCGTCTCTGTGATGATGCCGACCAGACGCCCGTCCTCCAGCACCGGCAGCGCGCCAATGTGGTGATCGACCATGATCCGGGCGGCTTCTTCAAGGGGCGTATCGGGCGTGGTGGTGATCACTTTGCGGTTAATGATCGGTGCCAGCTTCAGTTTCGCCAAATGATAGTGCAGCTCAAAAATACTCAGAGCGCGCGGTGAGGGTGCGGCGTAGAGCAGGTCCTTTTCGGAGACGATCCCGATCAGGTTGCCGGCGCTGTCCAGGACGGGCAAGCGCCGGATACGTCTCTCCCGGACCAGCCGCAGTGCTTCCTGGAAGGGAGTGTCCTCAGTTACGGTGATTGGATTAGGTGTCATACGATCTCGGACAAACATTTGCACCTCCAGGGCGGAGTCGTCGGGGCGGGCGGCCTAAGCTTACACCATTTTGCCAAAATAGGCAAGCACGGAAAAGAATAACCGCGGATGGACAGAAAAACGCGGATTCGCCTGCCTTTGATCCGCGTTTTTCTGTCCATCTGCGGTTCTGAAAGCGGCGACTGTACTCAGTCAACATGTTCGACGCCCGTTGTCTTGAAGAAAACGGGCGCCTGTGGGACAAGCTACAACCGCTGCACCATGAAGCGGAAGATGTCCGACTCCGTGATAATCCCCACCACCTTGCCACTCTCGACCACCGGCAAGCCGCCGATCTTATGCTCCAGCATCAGCCGGGACGCGTCCTTCATCGAGGTATCCGGGGTTACTGTCACCGGATTCTTCGTCATGATCTTATCCACGGTCAGCTTCGCCAGCAAGTAGTTTAGCTCATAGATGCTCAACGTGGTCGCATCCGACGGCGATGCCTCGCGCACATCGCCCCGAGTGACGATGCCGACCAGGTGGCCGTGGTCGTCCACTACCGGGAGCCGGCGGATCTTGCGCTCCTTCATGATCTTGTGAGCGTCGGGCAGCGTCGTATGGGGTGTCACCGTCACGACATCCTTGGACATCCAGTCTTTGACTAGCGTTGTTTCCATAGATGCCTCTCCCATAGCGATTTAGATTTCGGATTTGCGATTTTGGATTGGATTCGCCGGGCAGGTCGAGATTCAACGTGCAGGTACCATCCAATCCAAAATCTAAAATCCAAAATCTAGGATCGATTCTACCATACAGAGGTCCGAACGGCGTCCAAATCCGGTCCGAAGTTGGTTCAAGTTCCAGGAGGAACACAGGTAGAACAAATGAACGGAGGGGTTTTGCCAGATAAATGGAGACACTTGCCCGGGTTCTTTTTATACCATCTATGCGCCTATCTATGTGCCGACCGTATCCAGACGCCGGATCTGGCGTTACTTGGGTAAAATTCCAACCGTGACCTTCCTCTCGTTGTTGGCTGCCCATGAACAAGAGACCTGGACACTCGTCGAGAAGCGCCCTGCGACAGACGCAGCGTGCGGCCCAGGCCCGAACCAGATACCTGCTTGGAGCAGGCACTTCAGCCCTGGTCCTGCTATTTCTCCTCCTGGCTTCTCGGGTCCTGGTAACCTGGCCGGCAGGTCCCCTACTCGCCCAGCGAGGTGGCACAAGAGTGGCCATCGTCGATCAGGTCGCTCTCGCATTCCCCAGTCCGGAGTTCACCCAACAGGCCCTGGATTCCTTGCTTACCGCCGGGTTCGATGTGGATGTCTATGAGGGGGCGCGCATTACGGTTGAGTTCTTCAGAACCTTACCCACCAAGGGCTACAAGCTGATCGTGTTCCGCATCCATTCTACCAATGATTTCCTCGATCCCGCCCCACCCGGCAAGCCGGTGTACCTGTACACGGGAGAACGCCATGACCGCTACCGCTACACCTACGAGCAGCTCACCCAGCAAATCATGGCTGGCCGGGTGCTCTACGAAGAAAATGCCCCGCAGCTCTTCATCATCGGCCCAGGATTCGTGCGGCAGAGCATGCAAGGTCGTTTCAAGGACACGCTGCTCCTCATCGGTGGGTGCGACAGTCTATCCACCCTGGATCTGGCGGATGCCTTCCTGGAGCGCGGGGCCGCTGCGGTTGTCGGCTGGAACGGCCTGGTAGATATGGCGCATAACGACCAGGCGCTCCTGTACCTCCTGCGCCTTCTGAGCGTAGAAGGCTTGCCCCTGGACCAGGCGGTAACGCGAACCAGGCTGGAGATCAGGCCAGACCCCGTATTTAGGAGCATCCCTGTCTATTATCCACTCTCCCAAGGAGAGGCCCGGCTAGTAGAACAAATGAACGCCAACGTTTTGCCACTTGAGCCGAAGTGATGGTATAATTGGCGTTAACAACTGGGAGGCATTCATCCGCATGGAAATCGGCACTGTCCGCCTTGTCGACATCGAAGAAGAGATGAAAGGGGCCTATCTCGATTACGCCATGAGCGTGATCACGGCCCGCGCCCTGCCCGACGTTCGCGATGGGTTGAAACCGGTTCAGCGCCGGATCCTGTTTGCGATGAACGAAATGGGGCTGCGCCACGACAAGCCATACAAGAAGAGCGCCCGCGTCGTCGGCGATGTGTTGGGGCGCTATCATCCGCATGGAGACCAGGCCGTGTATGACGCCCTGGTGCGCATGGCGCAGGATTTCTCGATGCGCTACACGTTGGTCGACGGTCAAGGCAACTTCGGTAGCGTCGATGGGGACGCACCGGCCGCAATGCGTTATTGTGTCACAGGCGATACCCTTGTAGTTAGCGACCAGGGATTGGTACCAATCAGCCGCCTTTCGAATGGCAGCGAGGATGTGCGCCTCCAGGTACTGTCTGCCGCCGGCAAGGTCAACGTGGCCCACAAATGGTTCGATTCTGGCGAGCATCCTACTTTGCGCATAACGACCCGCCAGGGCTACGAGGTAACAGGTACCTATAATCACCCCTTGCTTACCTGGCAAGCTGGTCCTGACGGACGGCCAGCGCTTACCTGGAAGACCCTGGATACGATCGTACCCGGCGATTGGCTGGTCCTCGATCGGACCCCGGACACCCTTTGGCCCACGGAGCTCGTGGACTTGCGGTGCTACCATCCCGTCCTCCCCCCTGGCTCCCGCGTAGAAAATCATGTACTGCCGGAGAAACTGGATGAGACGCTGGCTTTTCTCCTGGGGGCGATCACCGCGGAAGGCTCCGTGGGCGACCAGCGCATCGAGTTTGACAATCTTCCCGGCGAGTTCGCCGACCGGTTTCGAGAGGCCTGGCAGGCCGCTTTTCCTACCTGCCGCCTGCACGAATTCCTGAAAACACCCTCCAGTTATGGCCAGCAACCGCACCTGCAATTCCAGGTTGTGTCCACACAAGTACGCCTCTTTATGGAACAGTTAGGGCTGGAGCGGGTCCGGGCGCTGAAACGCACGATACCGGAGGTGGTCCTGCACTCTCCTCAAAACGTTGTGGCAGCCTTCTTGCGTGCCTACTTTGAGGGCGATGGCGCAGTGGAGCAATCGGGGCGCAGTCTGCTGCTGGTCAGCGCTTGTTCCAGTAGCCGTAAGCTGCTCCAACAATTGCAGGTGCTGCTTTTGCGCTTCGGCATTGCCAGTTGGCTTCGGCCAGACCGCCCTGGCACGTATAAGTTGAGCATCCGCGGCCGCGAGAATGTGGCTCGCTTCGCTCAAGCCATCGGCTTCGTCTCCGAGCGTAAGCAAGCCGCTCTGCAAAGCATTCTGGCCCGGCTGACCGGCCGCTCTATGACCAAGTCTGATTACGTGCCCTTCCTGGCCCCCTTCGTACGCCGCGAGGCCCGGCGCCACCGCGATTGGCTGACCAGGCATAACTTCGACCGCTACCCACGCCTTACAATTGCCATGCCGCGTTTACACGAGGCTCTGGAGCAGGACGATTCCGCCTGGATCAATTCACTGACCCAGACTCACTATCTTTTTGATCAGGTCGTGGAGGTTGTCGACGCAGGAGTGCAGCGCGTCTACTCTCTACGCGTAGAGAGCACCTGCCACTCCTTCTGCGCCAATGGCTTCATCAACCACAACACCGAGGCCCGTCTCCAATCTATTGCCGAAGAATTGCTCCTCGACATTGATAAAGAGACCGTCGACTTCGTCGACAACTTCGACGGCACGCTCAAGGAACCTTCAGTCCTGCCGGGCAAGTTGCCCAACCTGCTCCTCAACGGTGCCTCGGGCATCGCCGTCGGCATGGCGACCAACATCCCGCCTCACAACCTCAATGAGCTGTGTGATGCTACTGTCTATCTCATCGATCACTGGGATGACCTTGACGAGATTAGCGTGGACAACCTGATGAAATTCGTCCAGGGGCCGGATTTCCCGACCGGCGCGACGATCCTGGGTGTCGAAGGTATCCGCGAGGCGTACACGCGTGGCAAGGGCCGGGTGGTTATGCGCGCCAAGGCTCACATCGAGGAAATGAAAGGCGGTCGCCAACGCATCCTGGTTACCGAGCTGCCCTACCAGGTGAATAAAGCGACCCTCATCGAGCGCATCGCCGAGCTCGTCCGCAACAAGAAAATCGAGACCATCGCCGACCTGCGGGACGAGTCGGACCGGCAGGGGATGAGTATTGTCATCGAGCTCAAGCGCGGCGCTGAGCCCAAGAAGACCCTCAACCAATTGCTGAAATACACCCAGATGCAGAGCACCTTCGGGGTCAACATGCTGGCCCTGGTCGGCGGGGAGCCGCGGGTGCTGCCGTTAAAGAGGGCGCTCCAGCTTTACGTCGAGCATCGCCAGGAAGTCATCCGGCGACGGAGCGAGTTTGAACTGACCCGCGCCAAACACCGCGCCCACATCCTGGAGGGCCTGCGTATCGCCCTGAAGAACCTGGACGAGGTCATCAACACCATTCGCCGCTCCCCCAATGCGGATACGGCCAGGGAGCGGCTGATCAAACGGTTCAAACTCACCGAAATCCAGGCCCAGGCGATCCTAGACATGCAGCTCCGTCGTCTGGCCGCTCTTGAACGCGAGAAGATCGAGACAGAGTACAAAGAGGTCATCAAGCAGATTGCCACCCTGGAAGACTTGCTGAAGAACCCGCGCAAAATCCTGTACGTGATCAAGGACGACCTCAAGGAACTCAAGCGCACCTACGGCGATGCCCGGCGCACCAAGATCATGGCCGAGGAAACCGAGGAGTTTGCCGAAGAGGACCTGATCCCTGACGAGGAAGTGTTGATCACGCTGACCCAGCGCGGTTACGTCAAGCGCATGCCGGCCACTGCTTACCGCGCCCAGCGCACCGGCGGGCGTGGGATCACCGGCGTCGTCGCCCGCGAGCAGGATGCCGTGGCCCACCTGGTGGCGGCCAGCACGCTGGATAACCTGCTCATCTTCAGCAACCAGGGCAAAGTGTACACCCAGAAAGTGCACCAGTTGCCAGACGCCAGCCGCCAGGCCGCCGGTCTGCCGCTGAATAACCTCATCCCTCTCGGCAAGGACGAGCGGATAACCCAGATGCTACCCGTGCGCGCCTTTGAGACCGACGCCTGCCTGGTCATGGCAACGCGCGGCGGCAAGATTAA
>JBBITV010000253.1:2411-5930 GCA_037440585.1 Chloroflexota bacterium | reverse complement strand
CGTGGACGTGCCCGGCCACGAACGGTTCATCCGCAACATGGTGGCGGGCGCCGTGACGGCGACAGCAACGACCCCCTCACCGAGAGTGCCCTCACCCGGAGCCGGTACGGGTTGGGCCGGTACAGAACCCGAGGCGGCGAGAGTCCTCTCCAGGTGATAGGGCATGTCAATCACGACCGTGTTAGGCCGGCGAAACAGTGCTGTCTTGAGCCGGAGCGCGTTCTGGGTGTGGAGCCCATGCTCCCACCAGTGCTCGGGGACCACCTCCGTGAGGAGGACCGTCACCGGCATCTGAGGGTCTTGTTGGCCGATGGCGTCTATGTAGCGCAGCAGCGGGGCGGTGAGCGAGCGGTAAGGGGACTCGACGATCACCAAGGGAACGTCTCGTATTTTTGCCTGCCACTCAGCCCTGAGCTGCTCGCCCACTTCAACATTGTCGGTCACATGGACTGCAGTAATGTTAGCGGAAATCGACCGGGCATAGGCTACCGCACGCAGGATCGCCTTGTTGATGCTCCCAACGGGGATCACCACGGGTTGAAATTTCGACGGCTGAAGGGGGACTTCGTGTTTATCCGTCTGAAGCGCCTCCGCCACGCGGCGGTAGTGGGCACGCACGGCCAGAAAGAGGCCCATGAGGACCGGGATCAGCACAATCACCATCCAGGCGCCGTATTGAAACTTGAGGGAACCAGTCACCACCAGGACCACGGCCGTGAAGATAGCCCCAAAGCCATTGATCGCCATGCTGCGTCGCCAGCCTGAGCCCCGATCATGCCACCACTTCCGTACCATGCCCGTCTGTGACAGGGTAAACGACAGGAACACCCCCACGGAATAGAGGGGAATCAGGGTATGCGTATCGCCGCCAAAGGCCACAATGAGGGTGATGGCAAATAGACCCAGCATGACGATCCCCATCGAGAAAGCCAGGCGCTCGCCGCGAAAAGCGAACTGACGCGGCATGAAGCCGTCGCGGGCCAGAATGGAGGAGAGGCGCGGGAAATCCTGGAAAGCGGTGTTGGCCGCTAAGATCAGGATGAGCATCGTCGCCGCCTGGATCAAGTAGTAAAAGGCGCTTGTGCCAAACAGCGTGCGGGCGACTTGTGAAGGAATGGTCTCACCGCCTTCAACCGGTGTGATGCCATAGTGATACGCCACCACCGTGAGCCCCAGGAAAAAGGCGCCCAGAATCGTCGCCATCCAGGCTAGCGTGGTGGCCGCGTTCCTGGATTCCGGCGGCTTGAAGGCTGGCACACCATTGGCAATGGCCTCCGTACCCGTCAGCGCGACCGCACCTGAGGAAAAGGCACGCAAGAGAAGCACGATGCTGATCGGTTCAAATGCCTGGAGCACTTCGCGCGGCTGGGCTGTCGCGGCCGGGTCATGCAAAATGAAGATCTTAAACAGGCCGAAGGCAATCATGCCGGCGAAGCTGAAAATAAACAGATAGGTCGGCGCCGCAAAAATGTTGCCCGACTCGCGAACACCCCGGAGATTGGCCAAGATCATGAGGACCGCGGCCGCAACACACAACTCGACGGTCAGGCCGCGCAGGTTGGGGAAGGCTGAGGTGAACGCGGCCACACCAGCCGAGATCGAGACGGCGACGGTCAGCACGTAGTCGATGAGCAGCGCCGCAGCAGCCGCGAGACCCGGTAGGGTACCCAAATTCTCGTGGGCAACAATGTAGGCCCCGCCCCCATCCGGATAGGCTCGCACCGTCTGGCGGTACGAAGTCGCAACCACGGCCAGCAACAGGCCAATGGCCAGGGCCACCGGGATCGAGAAGATGAGCGCCACCGCGCCGGCCGCAACAAGCTGAAACAGAATTTCATCGGTGGCATAGGCCGCCGAGGAGAGGGCATCGGAGGAGAAAACGGCCAGGGCCTTGATCTTGGTGAGCCGCTCGTGGATTTCCTCCGCCGAGGCCAAGGCTGGGCCAATCAGGACCCGTTTGATGCCGGTCCAGAGACGCGACAAGTCCCCATCCGGCTCCAGCACCTCCTTGGTGGCGACAAGCGTGCCTGTGCCAGTCCGGCGGAACAGGCGGGCGTGGGGCCGAACATGTCGGATGTAGCGCTCGCCGCGATGCAGCCCGGTCTGCACCTCCTTCCACTCGAGTTCGGGGCGGATGTAGGCTTCGCTGCCCTCTCCAGTTCCCAGGTTGCGCGATTCATTTTCTGGTGTGTCCTTAGAAGTTGCCTCTGTTTTCATAGTCATGATACACTATTGGAATTCAGGGCGAGTATACTCCGGAATAGGTCAGCGGGATGTAAAGATTGGGGCTGAAAGTATCAAAATTTCATCAAGAAGCAGCAACTGTTCTAGATGCTTCTCAGTATACGCCTTCACAACCGCCGCAGCAAGGATATGCGCCACCGACACCGGTCGTACGTCTCTCCACCAGAAATGACGTTTCACCTCCCTTGCGTTCCATCCCACCCATTCCACCCGAGGCTGGGCCGCCTCGTGAGATACCGCTGTTCCCACTACCGCACCGCGTCGGGACACAGGGCAATAGTGAACAGGCTCTGATCCATGCTCCAGTTGGGGCACTGATGCCCCCGACCAGCCAGAACTTTGATGGCATCTCCGCCACTGGCTACCTTCCGCCCGATACCAACGGCGACGTTGGCCCCAACCACTACGTTCAGACGGTCAATGTCGCGTTTGCGATCTGGAACAAGACCGGCACCAAACTGTATGGACCCGCCAATATCAACACCTTATGGAGTGGTTTCGGCGGCCCTTGCCAGAAGCCTGGGGCTATTCGCCAGATCAGCTCCAGATATGGCAGTTCGGCGTAAACTGGACCACCCCATCCGCGTCGACCTTCACGTTTCTGACTTCTCTGCTCACGGCTGCCTTCGATTCCAATATGTGTGGCTATAGTCGCAATTGCATCCCTCAGAGGCGAACCGGGCGGAAACTGGACGCCATCTCCGACCGGCTGATGTACCGCCTGCAATACCGCAACTTTGACACCTATCAGACGCTGGTGACAAACCACACGGTGGATGTGAATGGCGCGGATCGCGCGGGCATTCGCTGGTACGAACTGCGCAATAGCGGCAGTGGCTGGAGCATCCGCCAGCAGGCTACCTACTCCCCCGACAACAACCATCGGTGGATGGGCAGCATCGCCATGGATAAGGCTGGCAACATGGCGTTGGGCTACAGTGTTTCCAGCTCGAGTGTCTTCCCGTCGATTCGCTATGCCGGCCGCCTTGCGAGTGACTCGCTGAACACGCTGCCCTAGGGTGAATCAACCTTGCGTGCCGGCGGTGGCTCGCAACTCTCTTCTTCCTCTCGTTGGGATGACTATAGTATGATGGCGGTAGATCCGACGGACGGCTGTACCTTCTGGTATACCACAGAGTATTATCCTGCCACCAGCCTCGCAAGCTGGCGGACCCGTATTGGCTCCTTCAAGTTCCCCTCTTGCAACTAGTGTTGCCGAATAGTGTTGCCGACTAGTGATCACTACTAATGATCCCGACAAAACATGGACACAAC
>JBBITV010000253.1:0-2401 GCA_037440585.1 Chloroflexota bacterium | reverse complement strand
GAAGTACCTTCCGCTTTAACACAGAGCTTGAAGCGTTCCCCAGCCGCGCTCCCGTGTAGTGTTGCCGACTAGTGTTGCCGACTAGTGTTGCCGACTAGTGTTGCCGACTAGTGTTGCCGAATGGAAGAAAGAACAAGGGAGCGGTTCGCAACCGGGAGAGCCCCGGTCGCGAACCGCTCCCACGAAGCGTGAAGGGTTCT
This sequence comes from Chloroflexota bacterium, assembly GCA_037440585.1. GTDB lineage: Bacteria > Chloroflexota > Anaerolineae > Epilineales > JBBITV01 > JBBITV01. The sequence goes on along the minus strand of JBBITV010000253.1, from coordinate 2,201 downwards.
ACTTCCCCTAGTTCGAACCTCAGGCGCCGGCCTGCGCAGGTGCCCGCGCAGTGTGAGCGCGCCCTATACGCCGCACCCACCGGCGAGCAGGTTCCCGCTCCAGCCCATAGCGCTCCACCGCCAGGTTCAAGATCGACTGAATGACCTGGAACTGGGTCTGCCCCTCGGCCTCGGCCATCAGGATCAAGTCGCTGACTTTGGAGAGACCGGGCAATGGGTTGATCTCCAGGATGTAGGGCTTGTTGCCGTCGGCGGCGTCCAGCCGGAAGTCAACCCGGGCGACGTCCAGGCAGCGCGTCGCGCGGAAGGCCACGACCGCCAAACGGCGGAGCTCGGCGGCCAATGCCGGCTCCAGCGGCGCCGGGCAGAAGACGTGATAGTCTTCGGCCAGGTCTACTTTGAGACGGTGGGTGTAGATACCGGCCTCCTCGGCCGGGTACTTGTCCATATCGACCTCCAGAATCGGAAAGACGTGAAGGTCGACATTGCCGATCATCCCCACCGTCACCTCACGTCCCTCGATGAACCGCTCGACCAGCGCCGGCTGCCGGTAGCCTTCGATGACGTAGCGCACCCGCCGCCTCAGCGCAGCCTCGTCGTGGGCGACCGAATCGGGGGTGCACCCCGGGAAGCACAGGTCGGGGGCGAGGGGCTCTTCGCCCGTTTCGAAGACCTGGAAGGGCGGCGTGGGCAGGCCGTGGTCCCGCAGGACGTGCTTGGTCATCGGCTTGTCCAGCGTCAACGCCAGTGTCAGGACCTTCGAGCCGGTGTACGGAATCTGGAGCATCTCCAGGATAGCCGGCACCTGCGCCTCGCGGCTGTCGCCGTGGTGCCCCTCACAGATGTTGAAGGCGATGTCGATAGAGGAACGCTGCAGACGGGAGTAAAGTGACGCGTCGCCTTCCATCGGGTAGACGCGGTGTCCGGCAGCCTCCAGCGCCGCCGCGATGTCGCGCACCGTGCTTTCCGAATCCAGGTCAGCCCAGGCGTCGGGGGGAGCGCCATGCAGCTTGGGCGCGTTCTTCTTGAGATTAAATAGCAGGGCGACCTTGAGAGATCTCATGCTACCTTCCCGTTGGTTCGTAGTAGCGACTTTAGTCGTTTTTGAGTGTCCGGAGGACTGAGGTCGCTACTACGAACCTTGTCAAATCTCTGGCGTCAGTTCGAAGTCGACGTGCCGGGTCTGGCCGTTCGCGCGATCGTTTTGGGCTGGTCGCTCGATCTCGACCGCGCGGCCATTTCCGTTGCCATCTCCCGTGCGGTCCAGGCGCGCCATTTCGCGTGCACTAATGGGATGATGGCCGTTGGCCCGCAGGCGCCGGTCTAGTCCAGCCGGCTCCAGCATGACCGCCTGGCCCGCCAGCAATTTCGCTACGCCGGAAGGCTGCGCCGTCCGGCAGAATTCACACGTCGCCGGGTCGTGGCGGGTATAGTGAAGCGGCTCCGGATAACGCACAATCGTGCCCTCGAAGTTACGAAGCACGATCTGGCTGTCGGACTGGCTGAGGACGTAATTCGGACCGACCGGAATCTTGCCGCCGCCGCCCGGCGCGTCCACCACGAAGGTCGGCACCGCGAAGCCGGTGGTGTGACCACGCAACGCCTCGATGATCCCGATGCCGACGCTGACCGGGGTGCGGAAGTGGCCAATGCCTTCGCTGAGATCGCACTGATAAAGATAATACGGCCGCACGCGCATCTTGACCAGACCGTGCACCAGCATCTTCATCGTATTCGGGCAGTCGTTGATGCCGGCGAGCAGCACGGTCTGCGCCCCGAGGGGAATGCCGGCATCCGCCAGCCGCTCCAGCGCGACTTTCACCTCGGGTGTCAACTCCTTGGGGTGGTTGACGTGGATGTTCATCCAGATGGGATGGTACTTCCTGAGCGTCTGGACCATCGTATCGGTGATCCGCTGCGGCAGGAAGATGGGGATGCGGCTGCCGAAGCGGATGATTTCGACGTGGGGGATGGCCCGGAAGGAGCGCAGGACGTAGTCCAGCATCTCGTCGGAAATGAACAGACCGTCGCCGCCGGAAATCAGGATGTCGCGAATCTGGGGAGTGCGCCGGATATATGCAGCCATCGCATCGATGCGCACCTTGCTCACGGGCATCTCGCCCGTCCCCACCAGCCGGCGCCGGGTGCAATACCGGCAGTAGGACACGCACTGATCGGTGATCAGCACCAATACGCGGTCC
>JBBITV010000252.1:0-5932 GCA_037440585.1 Chloroflexota bacterium | reverse complement strand
GCTCCCGCCCCACCCCCCGCGCCCGCCGGCCCCCCCGGGGGGGGGCGGCGGCCCCCCTCACCCCGCCCGGGGCTAGTCTGGTCAACGGGCCCAAGACGTAGACTCCGGCAGGGTCAGTCAGGGTCAGGTAGCCGGTGCCCTCCAGGGCGACAACGGCGGAGGCGATGCGCCAGCCGTCGCAATCTTCGACCGCTCCGAAGAGGGTCACGTCGGCCGGGGGGGAGGTCGGGCTTGCCCTGGGCCCTGGAGTGAACGTAGCCGAAGGGGTGGGAGAGGGTGTTGGCGTGGGGGACGGGCCGGCGAATTGGCTGGCGGCCAGGGGCAGGTAAGACATGAAGGTGCGGTTGGTGATGCGGACGTCGTCTATGTAGGTCCAGATGCCCCAGGCACCATCGTGTTCGTTGCGATTGTCGAAGCGCAGGCGAATTTGCCGCCCGCGGTAGGGCGTCAGGTCGAAGGCCCAACGTTTCCAGCCGAGGTCATTATTGGGGCGCGCTTTCCGGCTGTGGTGGCCGTCGCGCAGGATGCCCTGCCACGCACCGCCATCTTCGATCTCGACGTGAAAGGAGCTCCAGTCAAAAATGTCGTTGGTGATGATGTTGTAGCAGAAGGATAGGGTGGGGGCGTCCATGTCGGCCGGGACAGTAAATATTTGGCTGAGCCAGGCCGAGCCAGCGGTCTGGCTGATGGGCTGAACCGGCAGACCGAGCATCGCTGAGGCGCGGCCCTCGCACGCCCGCTCCGTGGTCAGGGTGACGGGTAGGGTGCCGCCATCCTCCCAGGGAGCGAGGGTGGGGTCCTCGAAGTTGCCGTTGGGGATTACTGGTTGATGGGGGTATTGGGGCGGTGAAGCCGCCGCAATACCCCCATTAATCAGTCTACCCACCCCCAATTTAGGGACAGGGCTGGGGGTGGGGAGGCTGTGCAAAACGGCCACCGCGACAAGGATCGGGAGCGTCCTGGAAGCCCGTTCCCTCGCTTTGCTCAAGTCTAATTTTCTGCCGTTCAAAACCCTAAAGCTCATACTCCATCTGCCGATAATCTACGGTGACAGCACGCTCATGCATTGCTCCATGCTGACGTTTGACACTTGACATTTGACATTTGACATTTGGTAACTCCTCATCTGGGCTTGGGCGTCGGCGGCCGGTCTGGCGGCTCGGGCGTCGGCGCAGCGGTTGGCGGCGGTGGTGGCGCGGTCGGCGGTGGTTGGGTCGAAGTCGGCGCTGGTTGGGTCGGCGGAGCAGTCGCCGAAGGCTGCTTTTGTGAGCTGCCGCCGGCAGACCTGGCCTCCTCGCGCGGCGGTACGGGCGAGGGCGTCAGGCTGGGCTCGGGCGCCGGTATTTCGGCCGGGCTGGCCGGGACTGGCGTCGGGGTCCGGGCGTAGACGGCGCGCGGGCGCGGGGTGCGCGTAGGCGCTGGTGTCGGCGTGGCGGTGGGGAGCGGCGTGGGCGTTGGGCTGGACGTCGCCGTCGGCGTGGCAGTGGCGATGGCTCCGGCCAGGGCCTGCGCCCGGAGCTGGGTGACGCCCAGTGTATCGGGTATTCCCAATGCCAGGGCCTGATTGAATTCTTCCAGTGCGGCCGGCCATTGGGACTGGTTGACGTAGGCCAGGCCGAGGGCAGCATGTGCCTGATAGAGTCGTTGGGCGACGATGCCAGCAGCGTAATCCGGGTCGGCCGCGTAGATCTCGCGGAAGAATCCGCGGGCGTCTTCCCAGTGTTTGAGTTGGGACGCTTCCAGTCCGGCGATGAACAGGTCCAGCAGGCGGCGCGCCTGGCTCATGGCAGGATCGCCCGGACACTCGCTGGCGCTCTGGGCAAGGGCGGTGCGTAACGGGAGCAGCTTGTCGGCTGCGGCCTGGGCGGCTGCAACCTGGGCGTGGGTCTGCTGCGCGATGGACTTGCACACGTAGCTCGCGACCTCCTTGGGCTTGAAATCCGGGGCGGTGGCTTGCAGGCGCCGGAGGGTTTCCAGCGCCTGGTCGTACCGCTTGCGGTCAAAATATCCGGTGGCCTGCGTGAAGAGCGCCGCCCGGCGGCGTTGCTCGTTCGCGTAGGCCAGTTTTGTTTGGGGCTCAACCTGGCCCGGGTGCAGATCGAGGTAGGCCCGCAAGACGGTAACGGCCGTGTCCCAATCCTCGGCAGTGATGGCCGCCTGGGCCTGGCCCAGGAGTGGATCCTCGTGGGCAGCCTGGGCCGCCAGGCCGGGGATGAGAAAACTTCCGCGCTGCCAGATGAAGTAGACGATAAAGATTATGGCTACGTAGATGACCAGGTTGGCTGCGATAAGCCCATTCAACGCCCAGCGCGACCGGCCGCTGTGGGCCGGCGCGTTGGCGGCCGGGGCAGACGCTGCCGGGCGCCGGGCCTGCTGTCGGGCCAGGGCAATCTGCCAGCGCGCGGCGGCAAGCAAGGTCCGCATCTCGTTGTTGGGCGACGTGATAGGCACCAGGAGGTCGATCACCTCGTCCCAGGCTCCTTGCTCGTACGCTTTCACAGCACGGCGGTAACGCTGGTCTGCGCCCGGCGAGGCGGCGCTTGCACCCACCGACCGCCGGCTGCCGGCCGCAGCTTTGTGATCGGCAGCCGGCGGCTGGCGGTCGGTAGGTGGTCTAGGAGATTGAAAGGTGCGTTGAAGACCGCCCATGTTCACCTACTGAGGGTGCATGCCTGCCTGTGGCAGGTTCAGGTGAGCTGGTTCGGGTGTGCCAGGCGCAGGGTGAAGTAAGGGGGCCTCTCCGCCCAGGGTCATCCGCAGCTCGGTGACGACCTGGGCCAGGGAGTGGGTGGCGGCCAGGACTGCGGCCGGCGGGACACTGCCGACCTGGCCGTTGCTCACTCCGTTGCTAATAGCTGGGGGATGGGGCTGGTAGATGACGGTGTCCACCCCACTGGGGCGCCGTCCAAGTGTGGCCAAAACTGACTCAAGGGTGACGCGGCAACTGGCGGTCGTTTCCAGGACGGCCGCCAGCACTTCGTCGACACTGAGATCGGGCACGTAGGCTGTCTGGCCGTTGCTGTGGCCGCTGCCATGGGCGGCGGGACGTGGGCCAGTTGGCGCTTCTGTTGCGCCCGGCGCCGGGATGGTGTAGCCATGCCCGGGAACCGTGCGGATGTAAACAGGCTGCCGTGGATCGGGCTCGATCTTGTCGCGCAATCGCTTCACGTACATGCGGACGACGTCGGGGTTGCCCACGTCCTCCGGGTACTCCCAGACCCGGGCAAGCAGGTGATCGCCGGTGAAGACGCGACCAGGAGAGCGCATCAAGTAGTGAAGCAGCCTGAACTCCATCGGAGTCAGGTTAATCGTGCGGCCCTCAGCTCGATCTACCCTCTCCCCTGGCCCCTCTTCGTTGGCCTGTCCTTCTGCTCTCCCAACCTGGGGGGGAATGTGGACCTGGTACATGTTGCAATCGAGGATCAGGTCGCCCACCTGCAAGAACGGTGAATCGCAAGGATCGGGCGCGATCCTGGAATTGCCCAGCAGTGCCGCCAGCCGCAAACCAAGGTCCACCAGGCTAAAAGGCCTGGAGAGCACCTGGGCGGCGCCCAGGTCGCCCAGGTCGCCCAGGTCGGTGGCGTCCGGTGGAGTGAGAAACAGGAGGGGGACAGACCGCAGTTGTGGAGTAGTCCGCCATTTGAGCAGGGCGCGACCATCCTCGGCAGAGGGCGATATTTCCCAGACAGCCAGGCGTGGCGGATCGCGCCGGGCCAATTCGACCAGCTCGTCGGCGGAGTGGGCTGTTACCAGGTGGACCTGGTGCAACAGGGCGACGATGCGCACGGTCTCGACGACATCACGCTCGAAACTACTCGACAGCACATATCCCATGCGAAGCTCCTCTGATCAGGTACACAGGGTCCGGCGAAAAGACAGACGTATCCAGTACTGCGCACACCCGCGCTCCCGGGTGGCCAGCGCGACCTGATCGCGATTTCTGTGTCCAGAACTGGCAGGGGTACTTTGCAGGGGCAGAATAGAGCCTGGCCATGGCCGGCGGTAGCCATTGGTCCTACTAGCGCTCCGGCAAAATGAGCGCCTGTATAAGGCGCTCAATCTAGTAGAATCATATCACAAATGGGGAGAAGTGTCTAGGTATGCGACGTGAATTGTCCATGAATTTTGCCTGAGCGTATGCGACGGGTGCCGAGATGGTAAAGTCGGCCAACGTCGTGCCGATAATGACGGCAGAAGACCAAAGACGCCAGTGGGGCGGGAACGGAGGTGGTTACAGAGAAATCAAGACGGAAAAAAGCAGGTCTATCCAGGTCCCGGCCAGGCGATGTCGCCCGGGACCTGAGCGGATGAAGAATAGCGACTGCCAAGCGGAGACTATCCAACACATCTTGCAGGAGGTATTTAGTCATGGCACAGGTAGATTTCACCCGGATTCGTAGCAACATCGCGGCTCTGAACTCACTCAACTCACTCAACAACGTCAACCGTAACCTTGCCATCGCCCAAACCCGGCTGGCGACGGGCAAGCGGATCAACGAGGCTGCCGACGACCCGGCCGGCATCGCCATCGCGACCCAGCTTGACTCGCGGAAGAATGGTCTGCAGGTTGCCAGGGACATCGTCGGTGAGGCCAGGAACATGCTGGCGGTGGCCGAGGGTGGGGTGCACAAGATCGAGGAGATGCTGGTCAATATTCGCAACAAGGCCCTGGCAGCGGCCTCGGATAACACCGGTAGCGATCAGCGCACAGCCCTGGCCAGCGAGGTCAGCCAGCTCCTGGCGGAAATTGACGATACCGTCAACCAGACCAAGTGGAACGGGCGCACGATGCTGTCTACAGGCAACTACATGGCAACCTTCCAAACGGGCGCCGACGCCAGCGAGACCACGGGGGTCCAGTTCACCCAATCCAGCGCGCTGACTTCGGCCGGGCTCGGCCTGGGCAGCTTCTCTACCGACTCCGCCTCGGGCACCTTCGCCAGCGTCAGTTCGGCCAGCAACTTCCTGGCGGCGGTCAACACGGCCATCAACACCATCTCCGAGACACTGGGCCGATTGGGTGCCTACTCCGCCCGGCTCAGCTTCAAGGAGGAGATCCTGTCCATCTCGCACGTGAACACCGAGGCGGCCTACAACCGCATCATGAACGCAGACATGGCGGCTGAGCAGGTGAACGCCACGAAGTACTCAGTACTGCAGCAGACGGCGGTGGCCATGCTCGCGCAGGCTAACCTGTCGCCTCAGGCCATCCTGAGCCTGTTCCGTTAAGGTTGGATGGTGGCCTCTCCTCTACCCCCCTAACCCCCCCTTCCCGCAAACGGAAAGGGGGGAAAGAGGTTGGTTGGGGGGTTGAGCGGGCGCGAAGCGTCCGCTCAACCCCCCGGAAATCTTTCTCCTCGCCCCCTTTGAAGGGACGGGGCTGGGGGTGGGATCCGGTGTAGTCGGGGCTCCCTCCAAGCATTGCGCAGATTCTTGTGGAGACGGAGGTAGAGACGTGGTAAATACGATGACGCTCGCTCAGCCCGCACTTGCTACAGGGCGGCCGGTGGCCGCCGTCTGGGAGTACCGGCGGCACCAGGTGGAAGGCGCCAGCCCCTTGCAGCGAATTATCATTGTCTACGACGTGGCGTTGCGCGCCTGTGCCCAACGTGATCTCGCCCGGGCGACGGCCGCGCTGCGCGTGCTGGAGGACGGTTTGGATTTCAGTGCGGGCCAGGTTGCGGGGCGCTTACTGAGCCTGTATCAGTATTCGGCTGACCTGATGCGGCACGGCGATTTCGACGGTGCGGCAGCGCTGCTGCGCGAGCTGCGCGACGCGTGGTTCCAGGCCCAACTCAGGTACACAGGTACACAGGAACCCAGGTAGACAGGGAGACTTGTGGTACCTGTCTACCTGGGTTCCTGTGTACCCTTTCACGGGGAGTTGATCTATGGCAGGACTTCTCTCTAATCCAGTCGGGGGTGCAACACA
>JBBITV010000251.1:0-6015 GCA_037440585.1 Chloroflexota bacterium | reverse complement strand
GGTACGATATTGTTCTCGTCTCCGAAGCGCCGGACGACGAGACAGCCGCCAAGCTCGCTCTCGCGATTGGTTCGCTAGGCAACGTCCGCACCGAGACCCTGCGCGCCTTCACAGAGGAGGAGTTTCGGAAGCTGATTGCGGCACTGCCTTAAGGAGTTGGTTAGCCGCGGAGCGCCTCCCTCAGGGGACCCGTAGAACTACACGGTCGTCAGTCTATTTACGACAGGCCAGTGCGACCCGAGACAGGGTTGCACTGGCCCGTTCGCTTTTCCGAGCCTCAGAGGTCAAGCCCGAAGAGACTGATGTCGGAGAAGACTATCAGGGAGGATCAGGCGGTGCTGCTTCCACTTTGGCGGCTCCCCCCACTTAGCATATAATTACATCAGCCTTTATATCGAGAGCCCGAGGAGGATCAACCGCCGTGACCGAAGCATTGCGATCCATCGACGACGTGCAAAAAGCCCTACAAAACCACCTCTACATCGCCGACCGAAGCCTGGCCACGGCGATTTTCCTGGCCTTGCGCCTGGGCAAGCCGCTGTTCCTGGAAGGTGAAGCTGGCGTCGGCAAGACGGAGGTGGCCAAGGTTTTGGCCGATATGCTGGGCACCCGGTTGATTCGGCTGCAATGTTACGAAGGTTTGGACATCAACAATGCGGTGTACGAGTGGAACTACACGCGCCAGATGCTCCAAATCCGCCTGCTGGAAGCCGCGGCGAGCGTCGACCAGAGCCAGGCGCTGCACGAGATATTTGGACCCGAGTTCTTGATTCGCCGGCCCCTTTTGCAGGCGATCCAGAACGGTGTGGAGCGGCCACCGGTCTTGCTCATCGACGAACTCGACCGCGCCGACGAAGAATTCGAGGCCTACCTGCTGGAGCTACTGTCCGACTTTCAGATCACCATCCCCGAGATTGGTACCTTCAAGGCTGACCGGCCGCCCATCGTCGTCATCACGTCCAACCGCACGCGCGAGATTCACGACGCCCTGAAACGGCGCTGCCTGTATTTCTGGATCGACTATCCTTCCGCCGAAAAGGAATACCAGATCGTCCTGACTAAAGTGCCGCAGGCACCGGAGCGATTGACGCGCCAGGTGGTGGCCTTCGTCCAGGAGCTGCGACGCGTGGATCTGTACAAGGTGCCTGGCGTGGCAGAGACCCTCGACTGGGTAACCGCCCTCGTGGCGCTGGATCAGACAGACCTGCGCCAAGAGATGGTGGACGACACCCTGGGCGTGCTCCTGAAATACCGGGACGATGTGCAGCGCGTGCAGGGCGACGTCGCTCAGGATTTGGTGGAGCGGGCGCGGAGGTAGGTCATAGGAATCATATGAGTGGCCAGCTTCTCAATCAAATCGTGCGCTTCGGCCACCTTTTACGCGACCTCGGCCTGGATGTCAATGCCGGACAGGTTGTCGACTTCGTCCAGGCTCTGGAGCAGATTGGCCTGAAGAGGCGGGACGACTTCCGCGATGCTGCCCGCTGCATCTTTGTGCATCGCCGTGAGGAAATCCCCCTCTTTGACGAAGCGTTCGACGTCTTTTGGCAGCCGCCCATGTCGGCCAGCCCGCTCCACAGTGAGCTCATGCCCCGGCTCCCCTCGCCACGTCGCCGTGACCTTCTGCGCCGGCTTCCACCCAAGGCCCGCCAGGAACTGGGGCCACGCCGATCCGAGATGCCCACTGACCACGAGGAGCGCGTCGAGATTCAACGCGTTCTGACCTACAGCCCCGACGAGGTACTGCGGCACAAGGACTTCGAGTCGTTCACGTGGGAAGAGATTCAGCAGGCCAGATGCCTGATGGAGAGTATGGACTGGCGGGTCGGCGAACGTTTCACACGCCGGCGCAAGATCGCGCCCAAGGGCCAGCGCCTGGACTGGCGAAGAACACTCCGGCGCAACCTCAAACACGGCGGCGAGTTGATTCAATTGGCGCGGCGTACTCGCAAAACCCGGCCCCGGCCCATCGTCATTTTGTGCGATATTAGCGGTTCGATGGAGCGCTACTCGCGGATGTTGCTCCATTTCATGCACACCATCACCGGCGGCATGGACGATATCGAATCGTTCGTCTTTGGCACGCGCTTGACGCGGATCACACGCCAACTGGCCCACCGCGAAGTAGACGAGGCCATGCACGGGGTTTCACGGGCGGTCGTGGACTGGTCCGGAGGCACGAAGATCGGCGAGGCCCTGAAGACCTTCAACTATGATTGGGCGCGGCGCGTCCTGGGCCGGGGCGCGGTCGTTCTGATCATCAGCGATGGCTGGGACCGGGGTGACATTGACCTGCTGAGCAATGAGATGGAACGCCTGCAGAGAAGCTGCTACCGGCTGATCTGGCTCAACCCCCTCCTGGGTTCGCCGGGGTATGAGCCCCTGACCCAGGGGATGCAGGCCGCCCTGCCTTTCGTGGATGACTTCATGCCGGTCCACAATCTGGAGAGTCTCGAGGCCCTGGGGAAGAAGCTCGGGGAGATCGCGGAGCGACGGCCCGCGCGCCGGCAGAGGGTGAGAAGGGAAGCGATCAGCCGTCAGCCATCAGCTTTCAGCAGTTGAAGACGAAGGACGACGGACGGAAGACGAACGCCTTTGGTCCTTCGCCCATTGAAGGCTGAAGGCTGAATGCTGATGGCTGACGGCTCAAATGAGGGTAAACTAATGAGGGTAAACTGATGAAGGATGTTCTGCCGATTATTGAGGAGTGGCAAGCTCAAGGCGAGCAGATTGCTATAGCCACAGTGGTCCGGATCATTGGCTCAGCGCCGCGGCCGGAGGGCGCCAAGATGCTCATCTCGGGCAGCGGCAAAATGGCCGGGTCGGTGAGCGGGGGCTGTGTGGAGGGTGCCGTCTTCGAAGAGGCGCTTAAGGTAACAGCCGAAGTTGCTCCACTTCGGCATTGCTGACGAAGAGGCCTGGGGCGTTGGCCTGGCATGCGGCGGCGCCATCGACGTGTTCATCGAACCCCTCTTGTTGAGTAGTCATTCTGAGCCACGCCCTGAGCGAAGCCGAAGAGGAAGCGAAGAATCTGGTTCGCACAAGACTGAGACCCTGAGCGAAGCGAAGGGTGACACGGGTGGGACCGAGACCCTTCGCTTCGCTCAGGGTGACATCTACGAGACCCTGAAACAGTGCCTGGTCGAGGATCAACCGGCGGCCCTGGCCACGGTGATCCGGGCGCCGGAGGGCATTGGCCGCAAGCTCCTCGTCAGCGACGACGGGCGGCGCCAGGGCGCGTTAGGCCATCCGCGCCTGGACGAGCAAGTGGCGCGCGATGCCCTGCGGCTGCTGCACACCGAGACCCCACAGACATGCAGCTATCCCATTGACGGCCTGGCGGAGCCGGTGGAGGTCTTCGTCGATGTCTATCCGGCCTCACCCAAGCTGATCATCGTTGGGGCGGTGCACATTGCGCTGCCGCTGGTCAAATTTGCGAAGGAACTGGGATTCCGGACGGCGGTGATCGATGCGCGCAGTGTGTTCGCCACGCCGGAACGCTTCGCCCACGCCGACGAGCTCATCATCACCTGGCCGGAGGAAGCGCTGGCCCAACTGCACATCGACACTGCCACCTACATCGTCGTCCTGACCCACGATGAGAAGCTCGACGATCCGGCGCTTAAGGTGGCTCTGGCGAGCCCGGCGCGGTATGTGGGTGCACTTGGCAGCCGCAAGACCCATGCCCGGCGCGTCACCCGGCTCAAGGCCGAGGGCATCACCAACGGGCAACTGGCACGCTTACATGCGCCTATCGGCCTGGAGATCGGAGCACGCAGCCCGGAAGAGATTGCCATCAGCATCATCGGCCAAATAGTGGCAGCCAGGCATGGAGTGATATAGTACCTGCGTATCAAGATGTCGAACCCTGAAGATATTCTGCAAGTTACCCCTTCCGTTGCCATCCCCCTGGCCGAGCTCCATTTCCGCTTCTCGCGCAGCGGCGGGGCAGGCGGTCAACATGTCAACAAGGTCGAAACGCGCGTTGAACTGCTGTTCGATCTGGCGGCCTCAACCAGCCTGAGCGAGGCGCAGCGCGCACGGGCGTCGCAGGCGCTGGCCTCCTATATCGACAGTGCCGGGGTATTACACCTGGTTTCAGACAAGTTCCGCAGCCAGCAGCGCAATCGCGAGGAGGTAGTGGCCCGCTTTCGGGCCTTGTTGCGGGATGCCCTCAAAGTGCGGAAGAGACGGCGGCCAACCCAACCGTCCCCGGCGGCACGCGAGAGACGAATGAGCAGCAAACGTCACCGCAGCCAGGTGAAGCGATTTCGCCACCCGCCGCCGGGCACAGAAGATTAGTACCTTGCAGGCTTGAAAGCCGGCTCCACATTATTCCTCCGGCAAGAGGCTGTAGGCTATGGCGTCTACGACCACCTCGCGCGCCGGTCCATCATACCGAACCAGATGGACGACGGCGGCCAGGTCCGGTGCGGTCAAGTCTGGATCGCTGATCGCCCACCAATCCTGGCTTTCAATGCGAATCGAGTAAATCTGGACATTGCCCAGGTCGTCCAGGGCAGGCACGAAGAAGAGGCTGGTACCGCGCGGGCAAATCCAATCGACCAAGTAGGTAACCGGCCGGCCGGTGCTGTTGAGGAAGCTGACCCGCACCCGCGCGTTGGCCAGACTGCTCAGGTTCTGCACGGTGAGCAGGGCATTCCAGGTTGCATAGCGCGGATAGAGTAAGGCGCCGGAGACAACCGGAGATCCGCCTGGAAAAGACGGGAGTGCATTGTAGCTCATCTGCACGTCTCCGCTCAAATGCTCAATGGCGACGGCGGCTGGGCGCGAGGTGCGGATCCAGACGGAGCCCTCAAAGCCAGGCTCCATCATCCGTGTCACCTCGAACCGGCGAGTTTCAGCCGGCATCAGGCTCAGGTTGTCGGCGATCAGGGAGCGGGCGCAATCCGTACGCGGGCGGAACCACAGTTCGACAGCGCTCTGGTTTTGGTCCAGATTCTGGATCGTCAACCGTGAATCGAGCCCGCGCGCGCTGGCGAAAACCACGGGCGCATAGTAGCCAAAGCCGTCATAAGTAAGAGCATCTGCCAGGCCGATCCCGTCAGTGGCGGGAAGGTGTTCGCGCACGCGGGGGATATCGCTGGCATAGGCGTACCCGGTAGCCAGGGGGAGTCCGGGTGATGACCCACCTGGCAGGCGCGCGCCGGGATCCGACGCTACACCCCGAATCGTGGGGACGAGCAGGAACGCAGCCACAACGGCCGCTAACAGGAGTTGCTTGCGTGACATGATCGATGGCCTCCTCTGCGATACATAACGGAAATGAGGCCATCGACGTTTCGCGGACTTTACACAAAGAAATCTGCTTCTTTGCCCCGTTCAAGGACAGGTTTCTCGAAGAATACGGATTTTGGTGAATCAGGTCAACCGGCCGGAGGCTGTGCCTTGCCCAGCTCTGCCTCCAATTCGCGGCGCTTCTCCTCAGCCGCCTGCTTGCCGGCCGTGATCGCCGTATCGATCCGTTGCTGGATCAGCTCTTGGGTCTCCTTACCTGGGCGGGGTGCCAACAGCAGCCCGGCTGCCGCTCCAATCACCCCGCCAATAAGCATCCCGCGCACGAATCCAAATAATGTGCGCATGCTCACCTCCACCGTTAGCGATCAGCCATCAGCCATCAGCGGCCAGCCCGTGGCTGCCTGTGACCTGCTGGTAGTTGACGGCTGATTGCTGACTTGTTACGACTCGCGCAGTGCTTTGGCTTTGGAGCGTAAGAACGCCACTCCCTGGTCCACCCACTCTACTGCACGCTGGCGCGCCTGAGTTGGCGACATACCGGCTGGGCCATCTTTCGCGGTCTGCCCCTGGACAGCGGTCACAATCTCCGCGACGAGCTGTTCCAGTTCCGGTCGCCGCGTTTCCAACAGGCTAACCCCGTCGTCCAGCCACTGGGCGAGCTGAGCGCGCACATCCGGGTTTTGCAGCCCGCTGAGGTCCGTGACGCGATCGCGAAACGCCCGGCGGAGCGTCTGGCCCGACTGCGGCGCGTACAGG
>JBBITV010000250.1:0-6021 GCA_037440585.1 Chloroflexota bacterium | reverse complement strand
CTGGATACGCCAACGTCAGGTTCTTACCGGCTGGATGAGATCGAGGTAAGCCGGCTTGACGACAATCAGTTGGCCGAGATTCGCAACCGCAAGATCGGCTTCGTGTTCCAGACATTCAATTTGCTGCCGCGTGCCTCGGCATTGGATCAGGTAGAGCTGCCGCTGATCTATGCTGGCGGAAACTCGCGCCGCGAGCGGGCGCGGGCGGCTCTCGAAGCAGTCGGTCTGGGCGACCGGGTGCATCACCGGCCGAACGAGCTATCAGGCGGGCAACAGCAGCGGGTCGCTATCGCCCGGGCGCTGGTGACCAATCCAGCTATCATCCTGGCCGACGAGCCTACCGGTAACCTGGATTCCGTCACGGGCGCCGAGATCATGGACATCTTCCTCCGCTTGAATCGGGAGCAAGGTTTGACCATCGTCCTGGTCACGCATGACCCGGACCTGGCGGCGCAAGCCCAACGGACGATCTTGCTCCGGGATGGGCTGGTGGTTGACAACGTCAAACGTGAAACGTGAAACGTAACACAGGTACACAGGTACACAGGTAGACAGGGACCTGTATCCCTGTGTACTTGGGTACTTGGGTACCTGTGTACCTCTTCACGTTTGACGTTTGACGCCGGATGGAGTACGACCATGAGAATCGCAGAGAGTATCAAAATCGCCCTTCGCAGCCTGAGCGCTAACAAGCTGCGCTCGGTCCTGACGATGTTGGGCATCATTATCGGTGTGGCGGCGGTTGTCACCCTGGTTGCCCTGGGGCGTGGAGCGCAGGAGGCCGTTGAGGCGCAAATCCAGGGGATTGGCACCAACTTGCTGTTTATCCGGCCCGGTGCGGCCCAGACCGGTGGGATACGTGCGGAAGCCGGGTCGGCGCAGACCCTGACCTATGATGACGCGCTGGCGCTGGTAAACCCGGCCAACGCCCCGTCAGTTGCCCTGGTGGCACCCCAGTTCAACTCAGGCGGCCAGGTCGTGTACCAGGGTGAGAACATGCGCACGATGATTATGGGTGTCACCCCTGAGTACTCGCCCGTGCGCAACGCTAATGTAGCCGATGGCGAATTCGTCAACGCCGGCCACGTTACGGCGCGCTCCACCGTAGCGGTGCTGGGCGCGAACGTTGCCAACACGCTGTTCCCCGAGGGCGGGGCAGTTGGGCAGACGATCCGGATCAATAACGTGGGCTTTCGGGTCATCGGTGTGATGGAGGCCAAGGGCGGTACCGGCTTTGGCAACCAGGACGACGTGATCTTCGTCCCGCTGACGACGGCGCAGAGCCGGCTTTTTGGGCGGGCGCAGTTCCGTGGCCAACCCATCGTCAGCCTGATCAACGTCCAGGTGGTGGACGCCAAGCAGACGGACCAGGCGATCCAGGAGATCAGCAACGTCCTGCGCGAGCGCCACCGCATCCTGTACGACGACGATTTCCAGATACAAAGCCAGCAAGACATCCTGGATACCTTCAACCAGGTGACCGGGGTTTTCACCCTGTTCCTGAGCTCCATCGCGGCCATTTCCCTGGTCGTCGGCGGGATCGGGATTATGAACATCATGCTCGATTCGGTGACGGAGCGGACGCGCGAGATCGGTATCCGCAAAGCGGTGGGTGCCAAGCGGCGTGACATTCTGAGCCAGTTCTTGACTGAGGCAACTATCCTTAGCGTGGCTGGCGGCGTGATTGGCATTCTCGTCAGTTCGGTCCTGGCCTGGCTGATCGGCGGGCAGCAGTTTGGCACGATCAGCCTGCGGCCGGTGATCACACCGGATTCCATTGCGCTGGCGGTAACGTTCTCGGTAGCAGTAGGGCTGTTCTTCGGCATCTACCCGGCGACGCGCGCGGCGGCGTTGAATCCGATTGATGCGTTGCGGTATGAGTAAAAAGTGACTCGTACTTCCTTAACTCTTATATGATTCTCAGCCGATCTTCAGGTCCGGTTAAGGTAACGGGTGTAAAATCAAAAATGAGATGGATGCAAATCCTCATACCGGACCATACAGGAGGTTAGCGATGTACAAGAAGATTGGTTGTGGATTGCTTGTGCTGGCGTTACTGGTGGTGATGTTCGGCGCGGCAATTGCTGCCGTTGTGTGGGGCGCGCCGCTAGTGAGCCGGGTGGTAACAGCAGCACCCGCGCCCGCAGTCCAGGCGCCTGTTCTACCCGCACCGGTGAGCCTGGCGTCGCAGCCGGGCACCAGCCAGCCGGACCAGATGCTGGTGAACCTTTACAAGCAAGTCAACCCGGGGATTGTCAATATTCGGGTAACGAGTGGAATGCAGGGGAGGCCGGTTTTTCCCTTCGGTCAGCCCGACTCGCCTTTCGGGCAGGGGCAGGGCCAGCCGCAACTGCGCGGCGAGGGCTCTGGCGTCGTGTACGACAAGGAGGGTCACATCATTACCAACAATCACGTCGTAGAGGATGCGACCCAAATTCAGGTGACTTTCTGGGATGACGTGACGGTACCGGCCAAAGTGGTCGGCACGGACCCGGATAGCGACCTGGCGGTAATTCGGGTGCAGGTGGACCCGAGCGAATTGCACCCCGTGCCGCTAGGTGAGTCAGACGTTCTCCAGGTAGGGCAGCAAGTTGTGGCTATCGGCAACCCCTTTGGGTTGCAGGGGACGATGACCACTGGAATCGTGAGTGCGCTGGGGCGGAGCTTGCCAGCAGGCGAGGTGGCCCCGACGGGCGGGCAGTACACCATTCCAGACATTATTCAGACCGACGCGGCGATCAACCCAGGTAACTCAGGTGGGGCGCTGCTGAATCTGCAGGGCGAGGTCGTCGGTATCACCAACGCCATCGAATCGACGGTGCGAGCTAACTCGGGGGTCGGCTTTGCCATCCCATCGGCCATCGTCAAGCAGGTGGTGCCGGCGCTGATTCAAAACGGGCGATATGCGCATGCCTGGCTGGGGGTATCCGTGCGAACCGTCGGGCCGGACCTGGCTAAGACTCTGGGTCTGACTGTCGAGCGCGGCGCGCAGGTGATCGAGGTGACGGCCAACAGTCCGGCGGCCAAGGCCGGGCTGCGCGGCACCACTAATCGCCCGGTGCAATTCCAGGGCGAATCGATCCCGGCAGGCGGAGACGTGATCATCGCCATCGATGGACAACCGGTGCGCAAGTCGGACGACCTGATCACGTACCTGACACGGCGCACGCGTGTTGGGCAGACGGTGCAATTGACCATTGTACGGGACGGACAACAGCAGGCAGTTTCGGTTAAGTTGGAAGCACGGCCGGGCCGGGGTTAGACCTCACCCTCCGCTCCCATAGGCGTTAACTTAAGCCTCACCCCACTCCCCCCAAGGGGGTGAGGGATGAGGCCGGAAGCGCGCTTCGGGGGAGTCAGTCGTGTTGGCCAGGGGGTGAGCCTGAAAGGAGCCTGACGTGCGCGGGGCGTTTGGCTGGCTACCGTGGCTACTAACGGCGGGAATAGTGATGGGGGCGCTGGTACTCGCGCTGAGCATGGGCGCGATTGCCTACGCCATCCGGCTTGAGGAGCACGATGACTTCTGCGCGTCGTGTCACACTCAGCCGGAGGTGGAATACTACCAGCGCAGCTTGCAGGTGGCGACAGACCTGGCGTCCTATCACAGACCCGAGAACACGCATTGCATCGATTGCCATAGCGGGGCGGGACCTGTCGGCCGGGCGGTCGGGCTCAGTCAGGGCGTAGACGACCTGGTGGCGTGGTACATGCGCAACTACGCTCAGCCAGCCCGAACGACGCGGCCGGTAAGCGACGGTGCTTGTCTGAAGTGCCACGCCCAGGTGACGCAACGCGCGCTGGATCGCCTCGACACACAGGTGCTTGGCATGGGGCCACCCGGCCACTTCCATTACCTCCTGGCCGATTGGCGGCGGTCCGATCCCCAGGCCAGTCCCTGTGTCGCCTGCCACCCGGCCCACCAGATGGAGGGCGTTGGGCTCAAATTCATATCCTTCCAGCAGGCGCGTGCTGTGTGCGAGGCGTGCCACCGGGCGATGGGTGAGAACAAGAAAGAGGGTAATCATTGAAGGAATGCAACCTTTCCGTTCAATGTGTCATTCAGGCGCAGTAGCGCCTATCACGAATCATTTGTGTAAGTCAAGACGGCGATCCTGAATGCGGAGAAAGCCGCCGTGGATCAGGCGGTGGCGGCCGGCCACCTGACGAAGGAGCAGGGTGACCAGCTCAGGGCGAGCATCGACCAGCGCGGCGTGGATCTGAACCAGCCATTCTGGGGCCACGGGTTCAAGGGCGTGCCGGGGCGCAAGTTTGGCCCGTTCCAGAAGCCGACCCCGACACCGGGCGGCTTCCGGTTCTGATCTCAATACGGTTCAGTTTAAGGAAAAAGGTGCGGAAAAGAGAGGAGGTGAGCGCCTATGAAGGGACGTCTGATAGTCCTGGCTGGCGCGGCCATGGTTGTGGGCCTGGCGCTGCTGGCTCTAACCGGCACAGCTATGGCCCGCGAGGTCGCTCCTACACCATCGGCGCCGCAGATCCTGGCCCGTGGCGGCTGGGGTTGGGGCAAGGGTGGCTGCGGGCAGGCGGGATTAGAGGCTGCGGCCAAAGCGCTTGGCATGACCGCTGATGCGCTGTCTACCCAACTGTGGGGTGGCAGGACCCTGGCCGACCTGGCTAAGGAGAAGGGGGTAGACCTACAGGCCGTCCGGGATGCCGTAGATGCTGCCTGCAAGCAGGCCACCCGAGACGCCATCGAGCAAGCCGTCAAGGACGGGCGCCTGAGCCGCGAGCAGGCCGATTGGCTGCTGCAAGGCCTTGATCGCGGCTACTGGGGCCCCCGTGGCTTCGGCTTTGGGTGGCGGGGCTACGGTCGGGGTTTCCGTTTCTGGTGGGGCTTCCCCAAGGCCCCGAGCACGCCAGCGCCCGGTGGGACCAGCTTGTGACGGCCCTTTGGGGCACCTGGTGGCTCCGCTTAGGATGACCCTCTGGCGCTGGGACAGGAGGGGAGAGGTTACACCCTCTCCCCTCTTCGCTGAATATCACCGTTGACCAGCTTAAGCAGGCACTCTAGGACGCGGCAAATCGCCCAGGAAATGAACGTTACAGCCGGGCGGTACGAAAGTGCGACAGGAAGGCGAGGCGTATGTCGCGCCGCTGGCGTGACTTGCTGGTGCGCGTAAGTTTGGCACTGGCGATTGCAGTAGCCATCATGATCATACCGACGATTCGCCTCACACCACGCTGGTTCGCGTTTGGGGTGGTGCCAGTGACGGTGTTCCTGCTCATTTGCTACACTGGGAAACTGCTTTACGATACGTTCTTTTATGACAGATACCGACCTTGACGCGAGTATGAGCGGTCAGGCGCTCTAATCGTAGATTCTTGACGGAGGAATAACATGCAACAACGGATCTTGTTTGTAGTTGGCGCGCTGGCGCTGGCAGTGATTACGGGAGTAAGCGGCTTCTTCTATGGGACGTCTGTCGGCGAGGCGCGGGCTAACCAGATACGCCAGACGTTTTTCCAGGAGCGCTTTGGCGGAGCGGCGGCCAGCCGCGATAGTTCGGCGATGCTGCCGGGGATGGGCCAGCCAGCCAGCCGATCGGCGGTGACCGGGCAAGTAAAGAGTGTCAACGGCAATACCATCGAGCTCAGCACGCGCGACAGCGTGATTAAGGTAACGGTGAATGATACGACGCAGATCACGAAGCTTTGTGCTGGCACACTGGACGACGTCAAGACGGGCGAGCGCCTTGTCGTCCAGGGCGACTCGGACGCCGGTGGCACGGTGACTGCCAGGTCAATTCAGATCGCTCCTGACCGGGGAGGGAGTAGCCAGTAAACTTATCGTTGAAGGAACTAGAGCCTGGAGATATGAATGAGACCTCAGCTAGGGACGTACTGGATAATCTTCGGTTTCGTATGCCTGTTGACTTCAGTTGCTTGCACAACTCCGTCGCCTACACCCACGGTTGCCCCGACGGCGACGACCATTGTCGCTACGGCCAGACCTGACCCCACTGCAACCCCGCTCCCGACGAACACCCCTCAGATCGGAAGAGC
>JBBITV010000249.1:0-6062 GCA_037440585.1 Chloroflexota bacterium | reverse complement strand
CCAGGTGGTGCCCTCGGTGCGCGATGCTAACGGCGAGTGGCTGGACCTGCGCGATTTCGCTGCGGTCAGGAAAGCGCTGAAGGATCCCAACAATCGCATCGATTATACGCTGCTGGATGAGGCTGTCCAGAAGCTGGCGGACAAGCTGATCGATAAGTTCCCGGAGTGCCTGCGCTATACCAAGCAGCAGCTCAACTTCTGGAAGGACTTCGCCTGGAGCAGTACGGTGGGCCACGCCCGGGATTGGCTTTCGTTGCATTTTGCCTCGTTGGAGCCTTACGAGGGAATGACGGCCTTCGTCGAGAAGCGCCAGCCGGACTACCAGGGTATCCGCCGCCGGGCGGCCGAGGGCCGCTCCAGCGAATTTCTGTGGGGACCGTACGTGCATACCTGCCAGGCTTGCGGGGCGAAGGGCATTCCAGCGGAGTTCAAGTATTGTGGGAATTGTGGGGAGAAGTTCTGAGCTATTGGAAGGCGTACAACATGGTCTTACCAGTTACACCAATCCCGACGAAGTCTATCGAGCAGGTATCTGAACCGGCCACGCGCTTCACGCCACAATCTCAACCGCTGCGGCTGTATGGCGACCGGCGAGTGGCGCTGGTAACCGGCGGGCGGCAAGGTATCGGCCGGGCGATTGCCGTGGGCCTGGCGCGGGATGGCACGGATGTCGCCATCGTGGACGTAGTGGCGACGGGAAGTGACGGTGTGGCCGGTGTGGTGGCCGAGATCGAGGCCCTCGGGCAGCGAGCGCTGGCGCTGGAGGCCGACGTGGCCGACTTCGCGGCGGCACACCGGATCGTGCGGCAGGTGCTCGAGACATTGGGGCGGCTGGACATCCTGGTCAACAATGCGGGGATCAACCGCGACGGCGTCCTGTGGAAGATGACCGAGGAGCAGTGGGACGCGGTCATCGATGTAGACCTGAAGGGGTGTTTCAATTACATACGGGCGGTCGCCCCGGTTTTCAAGGAGCAGGGTTACGGCAAAATCGTCAACATCACGTCCATCAACGGTCTACGCGGCAAGTTCGGCCAGGCCAACTACGCGGCGGCCAAGGCCGGGATAATCGGGTTGACGAAAACAGCGGCACGCGAGTTAGGCCGCTATAACGTCAACGTCAACGCTGTCGCCCCGGGCCTGACCGAGACGCAGATGATGCGCAACGCGCCGGAGAGCGTGCGCCAGCAGGCATTGGCGGAGACGGTGTTGGGTCGTTTGGCCGAGCCTGAGGACATCGCCAACGTGGTGGTGTTTTTGTGCTCGGAGCGGGCGAGGCATATCACCGGAGAGGTTATTAAGATCGACGGCGGACAATACATATAATGCGGGGAGTACAAGATGAGCAGCATTCTTCTCGAAAAATCCGAAGGCATTGCGCGGGTGATCCTCAACAAGCCACCGCTGAACGTGCTCGACATCGGGATGATCGAGGAACTATCGGCGACGCTGGAGAGTCTGGTGGAGGATACGGAAACCCGGGTTGTGGTCATTGCGGCTAACGGCAAGGCCTTTTCGGCCGGGGTGGATGTTAAAGATCACCTGGCCGACAAGGTTGAGGGCATGCTCCGGTCGTTCCACAAGGTATTCTTTGTGATGGAGCAGATCGAGCAGCCCATTGTGGCGGCGGTGCGCGGTGCGGCCCTCGGCGGGGGTTGCGAGCTGGCGGTATTCTGCGACCTGGTCTTCGTCTCAGATAAGGCCAAATTCGGGCAGGCGGAGATCAAGCTGGCGGTCTTCCCACCCGTGGCAGCAGTCGTGCTGCCGCGCATTATTGGGCGCAAGAAGGCCATGGAATTGCTGCTGTTTGGCGACAACATCGACGCGCGTGAGGCCGAACGGATCGGCCTGGTCAACAAAGTGGTCCCCGACGAGCAGTTTGACGAGGAGCTGAACAAGTTTGTCGGCAAGCTGGCAGCTCTCAGTGGTCCGGCGCTGCGTTTCGCCAAGCGTGCAGCGTCCGTCGGGCTGGATCTGCTGTTCGACGAGGCACTGGCCGAGGCCGAGCGATTATACCTGCACGGGTTGATGCGCACCGAGGATGCGACTGAGGGGTTGGTGGCTTTCATGGAAAAGCGGGCGCCGGTATGGCAGCATCGGTAGACGGGGGACCAATGTACCCAGGTACACAGGGAGACAGGTAGCCAGGGGGGCATCACGTGGAAAAAGCGGTAGGCGAGCAGCGAATTGTGGATGAATGTGAAGCGACGCACGAGGGTTGGATCTCGCCGCGCCAGGCGGAGTTGACCGCTCAAGGCTGGACCAGGCGCTTTACGACCCCTACGATGCGCTGCGACGAGTTCGTCCAGGTCTACCAGTCCCTCGGGTTCGAGGTGCTCCTGGAGCCGGTCGTGCCGGATCTGTCCAGGGAGGAGTGCCAGGGTTGCCAGGTGTTGGATTGTTTGGTGCTAAAAACGATCTATACGCGACCAGAAAAATGACCAATGACCAAATCCCAAATCCCAATCCGGGATTCGTCATTGGGATTCGGGATTTGGGATTTTGCAGAGCGGAGGATGACATGGGCTATGTTCTGAATGGCTGGCAGGGTAAATCGCTCGATGAGGTGCTGAGGCTGTGTAGCGACCTGGTGGAAGACCCGGATTTTCCGACGGTGCGCCGCTGGCGCCAGGCGGGTGGCAAAGTCCTGGGGCATTTCCAGGTCTACTTTCCTGAAGAGATCGCTCACGCGGCTGGAATGCTGCCGGTGAAGGTGCGGGGGGCGCCGGTGGAGGCGCGGCGAGGGGACTCTCACTTCGGCTCGTACCTGTGCTCAATCTTGCGCAGTTCGCTGGAATTGGCGCTGACCAACCGGCTGGAGATGGACATTTTCATCACCCATCCCATTTGCGACGCAGCGCGCAACCTGGCCGGCGTCTGGGGCCGCAATTTCTCCTATCCGGCCCAAATCCTCTACCTGCCCCAGAATGCAAACTCGGCCTACGCGCCGCAGTACCTGCGCGACGAGTATGCCCGGGTGCAGAGGGATATCGAGCAAGTGGTTGGACGGAAGGTTAGCGACGACGACCTGCGCCATTCCATCACCGTGTTTAACGAGAACCGGCGCCTGTTACGTGAGGTGTATGCCATCAAGCGGGAGACGCCCTGGCTCCTCTCCGCTGACGAAGCCTATGTCCTGGTGTCTGTGGGCGGGATGATCCCCCGTGAGGAACACAATGCGCTGCTTAAGGCTGTCATTCCGCAGATCAAAGCGCGCACGGCAAGGAAACAGGATAAAATCCGCGTGGTCTTTGAAGGCGGCTTTTGTGAACAACCGCCACTAGACCTGTTGCGGGTGATCGCCCAATCCTGTTACGTGGTGGATGACGATCTCCTCATCGGCCTGCGCTGGATTCTGGAGGACGTGCCAACGAATGGGGATCCTCTGATGGACCTGGCCGAAGGATACCTGAACCATTCGTCGTACAGCCCGGTGCAGCACGACCTGCGCAAGCCGAAAGAGAAGATGTTGCTCCAACGCATCAAGGATGCGGGGGGGGAGGCAGCCATTGTCACCGCCGCCAAGATGTGCGAGCCGGGGTTGGACGAGCAGGTGGCATATGCTAAGGAGCTAGATGAAGCGGGCATCCCCTACTTCCTGAGCGAATTTGAGGAGAAGATGACGGCGTTTGATCACGTACAGGTGCAGCTTGAGACGTTTGTAGAGAATATTCTGTTCGATTGAGGAGATAGCTATGTCAGATTCAGCGAAACGTCCGGAAATCGTTGGCAGGGGTAACAAAGAGGGGGGACGCTTGTTCCGCGAGTGGTTTGATCGCCTCACTCTGGCAGGCGAGCGGGGCGAGCCAGCCGCCTACGTCTTCGTCATGGGCAGCATGGCCGAAATCCTGAGGGTCTTCGACTTCCATACCGTGTTTCCCGAGATTAACTCGCTGCAGACGGCCGTGCGCCGGGTGGCTCACGAATACCTGAACCAGGCGGAGGATTACGGCTACTCGCCTGACATCTGCGGATACGTCAAGGCCGACGTGGCAGTCCAATTGCGCAATGGGGAGCACCCGATGGGGCGCATTCCAAAACCTGCTCTGGCTGTGCTGACCAATGCCTGTAATACCTATCTCAAGTGGGGTGAGATTTGGGAGCGTCTGTATCATACGCCAATCTTTGCGTTGGATGTGCCGGGCTCACGCAGCGCCGGCCGGCAGACCTGGCCCGGCGATCCTGACTTCGAGCGCGACCGGCGCTACGTAGAGTACCAGATCGGGGAGCTCATCACCCTGTGCGAACAGTTGACAGGCAAGCAGTTTGACATTGACAAACTGCGGGAGGTCCTCCGGCTGACCAACGAGATGAGCCGCGACTATAAACGGGTGCTGGAGCTGAACCAGAGCCGGCCGGGCCTCTTCAATGCCCTTACGGATGGGACCATCTACCTGGGTGTGGCCAACGCCTTACGCGGCACCCCGGAGGGTAGTCAATACTTCCGCGAACTGGTTGAGGAGATGGAATACAAGGCAGCTCACGGCATCGGCACGCTGCCCGAAGAGAAATATCGCCTGATTTTCGTCGGTGTGCCTTGCTACCCGATCTTCCGGCGCTTTTACGAGCTTTTTACGGAATGGGGCGGCGTGTTCGTAAACTCCACCTACCTGTGGTTCGCCGCCGGCGGCCTGAATCTGGGCTTCCAGTACGACCTGGCGCGCCCGTTGGAGAGCCTGGCGGAAGGCGTCCTCATCAGCGTGCGCAACGCGATGGATAGCATGTTCTTCCAGGACCGCGCTATTGTTGACATGGTGGATTCCTACCACATAGATGGAATAGTCTATCACCCCATCAAGAGTTGCCGCACAGTCTCTACCGGCCTGGCCGACAACCGGCGCGCGGTGATGGCCATGAAGGATGTCGCGAGCCTTTTCATCGAATCGGACATGATGGATAAACGGGTAGTTTCTGAGGCCCAGATGAAGAACCGGATTGATGCATTCTTTGAAGGGTTGGCGACGAGAAAGTTAAGAGCGGCGTGATAGGGTACACAGGTACCCATCGGGTACACAGGTACCCAAGGAAACAGGTACACAGGGACTTAAGCTTACGAAATCCCTGTGTACCTGTGTACCTGGGTACCACGGATACGTATCACGGTATGTATCGTGAAAGGAGGACCTTATGGCTTACGCAGCAGGCGTTGACGTCGGATCGACACAGACCAAGGCGATCATTATTGACGAAGACTGGCATATTGTCAGCCGGTCGCTCATCGACACGGGCTCGAATGTGGTGACGGCGGCGGAGAAGGCTTTCGTGGCTGCCTTGCGCAACGGGAGGATTCGAGAAGAAGAGATAGAGTATGTTGTCGGGACTGGCTACGGGCGATACAAGGTTACCTTCGGCAATACGCAGGTGACGGAGATTAGTTGCCACGCGCGTGGGGCGGTGCACATGTTCCCGGGCACACGCACGGTCCTCGATATGGGAGGCCAGGATACCAAGGCCATCCGCATCCGGCACGACGGTGAGGTGCTAGACTTCTCTATGAACGATAAGTGCGCGGCTGGGACCGGGCGTTTTTTGCAAGCGGCAGCTTTTGCCCTGGAAATTCCCTTGGATGAACTGGGTCCGACGGCGTTGAGGGCCGAGAAGCCGGTGAAGATCAGCACCACCTGCACTGTCTTTGCCGAGTCCGAGGTGCTTTCCTGGCTGGCCCGGGGCAAGAAGATCGAGGATATTTTGCTGGGCGTGCATCAATCCATCGCTACGCGCTCAATTTCCCTGCTGCGCCGGGTAGGTATCGAGAATGAAGTAACCTTTACCGGCGGAGTGACGCTCAATCAGGGAATGGTGCACGTGTTGAACGAGATGCTTGGGCTCAAAATGAACGTGAGCGACGAGTCCCATTACATGGGTGCATTGGGGGCGGCCCTGTTCGCACTGGATCGCATTCTGAGCAGTCGGGCTCCGGCTGTGGCGAAGAGCCTGTCTTGAGGGGGGCGAAAGGAGAGGGTGTAATGAGTTTCACGGCTGGCATTGATGTGGGGTCGACCTATACCAAGGCTATCATTATGAGCGAAAACGGCATGCTGGTCGGCAAAGGGATCGTGAAC
>JBBITV010000248.1:0-6076 GCA_037440585.1 Chloroflexota bacterium | reverse complement strand
CGAATGTCGAGGCGGGTGTACTTGCCTTTGAAATGCTCCTCGGCGACGCGCTCGATGCGCTTTTTGACGTCGAGCTTGATCCGCTCGGGGATTTTTTGGCCACCTGAGTCGGGGTCAAAGACCCATTGTTTTCTGGGGGGCATGGGATCCTCCTTTTCTAAGGGTTCTAAGGGCGATCAGAACACGTAGCATCAATATTTTGACAGATGGTCTACAAGCTCGCGTCCTTGCATGGAACTCAACCACGGCCTGGGAACTCGGATCAGTCGCCAACCCTGGAGCCGGGCGCGGTTGTGCTGAGCCAGGCTGCGGCGCCAGGTGCTGGGGTCGAACACCCAGCGGTCCGGGTCTACCAGGATCACCGCCACACCCCGCTCCGGATCCAGAGCCAGGGCGTCCAGGCTTTCGCCAGATGCCAGGCGGATGCGCCCGCCTTTCTGGAAGCGTGGATCGCGCTGGCACAGGTCATCGAGGAAAGCCTGAGCGGCGGCGGGAATGGTTGCGTAGGCTTCCCTGGCTTCTCGCAGGGTCCTCTCTGCAGCAAGATCTTCTGAATCTCGCGCCGGGTGTAGCGCTCCTCGGCCGGGGAATCGGCGGGGCGGGGGATGCCCTTGTCCTGGGCGTCGCGGTCGTCGCTGGGGGTATCGCCGGTGTAGCGGCCGAAGCTGACGCTGGTACCTGCCAGCAGCCGACGCAGACGCTCTAACTGGTCGCACGGCGGCCGCCTGGTGTTCCCAAAGGTCGCTGAAGCCCCAGTAGGCCGTGCGGATGCGCGGATCGAGCACGCCCGCGGCGATCAGATCATCAAAGGTTCCACCACTCTTGAAAGGTCGAGCCAGGGAGATGAAGGGCTCCTGCCACAGGAGCTTCTCCTCTCGCACCAGGCGACGGAACTGCTGGCGCAGGGCGTCGTTGCGGATGGGGAAGCTGGTCTCGATGTAGCGCCAGTAGGCATCTTTGACCTTTTCGGCGGCCATGAAGGGTTGCATGGAAACTTCTCCTCATCACAGATGGCCCGAGGCTGAACACGAACTGAAGCCGTCGGGCTGAAAGAACGAAGCCCGTTGGGCTTAATCTCTAACCCCATAGGGGCTTTGCTCTTTCAGCCCGAAGGTTCGACCTCCGGGCTGTCTTATTCGGCATACCACACCGGCCCCTCTTCCCGGAGCCGCAATTTGGTCGAGCTCTCAGCACCTGCCACAGCGAAGGCTTGTCGTACCTCCGGCGCTGCATCCTGAGGCAGGAGCACGATCAGGTGGTTGCGTGCCCGCGAGCAGCCCACGTAGAGGAGCGGGTCCAGGTCACCCCACTGGGCTGGCCAGCGGTCGATTTCAGCCAATATGATGACGGCCCGCTCCAGCCCCTTGAAGCTGTGGATAGTGGTACAGTAGACCTGGCCCGGCAACGGCGGCCAGGTATCGCACAACTGTGGCCCACCGGTAGCACTGCCACCCCAGAGCTGGCTCTTGCTCCGTCGCAGTGGGCTGAGGACGGCGATCTCATCGGTGGGAATCCGCTCATCCACGGTGAGGCGGCGCAGGATAGCCACCAGGGTGGGCCGCAAGTGCCGGGAGTCCTCGTAGAAGATCAGTTCCACCGGCCGGCCGGCGGGACCCCGCGCTGTGGGTCGGATGTCGGCGGCGTAGAATTGCACGACAACCTGGTGGATAGCCTGGGTGTTACGGCAATTCACGGTCAGCGGGTAGGGCGGTTGCGAGATGGGGAACGTGCTGCGCTGGACGTAGATGCGCTGGTTGTCATCAAAGAAGATGTACAGGATACCATCGTCGGGGTCACGCAGCAAAGTCTGCATTGGAATCCACCAGTCGTCGAGGAAGTCCTGCCCCTCGTCGGCGACGATGGCGTCGTAGCGAAAATCCAGGAGGTCGGCGGCGGCCATCAGGGCCTCAGGAAGTTGTTGTTCGAAGAAGCGCTTATCGTCTTGTTTGGCAGGTAGCACGCCGGCCTCTTGAGCCAGGTCGTGGCACAGGCCGTGCAAGTGCTGGATGTCCAGGTTAGGGGATGGCTTCAGGCGGCTGCGCAGGTCGGCAGCCAGGTTCTTGTTGAAACAGGTGAGCAGGACGCGGAAGCCCTGGCGGGCCAGGCGGGTCGCTTTTTCGGCGGCCAGCATCGTCTTGCCCGACCCGGCGCAGCCGCAGATGGCTGCCCGGCGCTGGCGGTTGAGTACGTCCAGGACCAGGTACTGCTGCTCGGTGAGGCGGATGAGCTGTTCCTGCTCCTGGACGAACTCGCCCCACAGGGCCGGCCGCAACTCCCAGACCTTGCCCAGCAGCTCCATGAGGGCCTGGACCGCCTCTTCACCTGGCGCCGTCTGGCGTTGAGTCTCCTGTCCTCGCCAGTAGGCCAGGGCCCGGCCGATCCAGCCCGATAGGTCAGCCAGGTCGGTGGCATCGAGAACGATCGGGCGCGGCTTATCCAGGCCGGGCAGCGCCTGTCCGACGATCACGTCGGGAAAGGCGACGGCGTGGCCGACGTTGATACGGCGCTCCGGCCGGCCCAGCATGACCTTGAGCTGGTCCAGCAGGATGTATTTGCTGTCCCGCGCCTGGGCAAAGGGGTCTTTGATATCGTGGACCCGGCCGGCGCGGTCGGTGCTGACCCAACGACCCGTGCGGGGGTCGTAGCAGATGGCGCCGCCTTTGACTTCCAGGACCAGGATGCCGCGGTCGGGGTGGGCGATGACGAAGTCGGCCTCGCCGTCCCGGGGCCGGCCGTCGGCGTCGAGTGATTGCCAGGCGACGCTGTGGAAGACGGTGTAGGTGTTGTCCAGCCTGTCGCGGAAGGCTTCGTAGAGTAGCCGCTCAGCGGAGCTCTCGGTGTCGGGGCTGATTTGATTAGGATACATACGCGCCATATGACTGAACCACCCCTTTTATCTGCTTTATTGCAGTTTGACAGCCAGCCTAAGATGTGCTATCCTATGGCTCAAGCGGTATCGTAAATCCTGGTGACCCTGACCGTTCGGAGAACGGGATAGGCTACACTGCAATGTGTGAGCGGGGAAGGGCGGCTGAGATGCGCGCCCGGCAGACTGAAATCGGGGCCCAGGGAGAACCGCTGTTTTATTTTGCCGCGATGACTTCCTCTTTCACTATCTTGTCCTTGATCAGGTCGTAAAAGCTGCAGTCCTCTCGCATATATTTCTGACCCACCGCCCAGGCCAGGTAATCCACAGCCTGTAGCGCTTTAACCCTCTCCGATTCTTCTTGCCGGATGATCACTACTTGATCGGGGATATCGGCAATCTCCTCCCGAATGTGCCGTTCCAGCTTCTGCCGCAGGTATTCGTGGGTATAGCGTTTGTCCAGGATGGCCTCCAGTCGGGGCCATCGCTCTACGCAGAGACGAATGGCCCTGGCGCAGGCCTGACGGTAGAGATCTTCAGGATCTTTGGGTGGCTTGACCATCGCGCGCTTATCTACCACCACAGCGATGATAGTCACGTCCTGTTCAGCGATTGCCTCCAGGATCCAGCAGATGGTTTTCTCGGATGAATGAGCCGCTTTCATCTCCCCCGAGGTAGAACCAGTACTGAATCGCTTGTGTGCCCGCTTGATGATCAGGTCCAGTCGGCGAGGCGAGCTACTGACCAGGGCAGCTACAACCAGGAAGGGCTCGCCGGGAATGTAGGTGGCTACACCGCCACACTCGTCAAGGAAGGCGTAGTAGTCACGGTTCATCTAACCCGAATACCTTGCTTTCCCCTCCAGAACGGACAATATGGGCACTCCTGCCCTTCGGGAAAATCAATGCCTTCCTCGTGGGGACAGCCCAGGACGCCGTCCGTCATCGCAACTTGCCGCACGCCATAGGACTCGAAAAAAGCTGTTAGCTCTGCCGCGACTTCCGGGTTGTTCACCACACCTGGTCCACGCCATCGTTTCAGGATCGGCTTGGCGTCCTCCGACGTGATGACTCCGGCGGCGATCTTGGTGACCGTCTTATCATCTGGGCCGTAGTAGGCGACCGTGCCGATGGGATATTCCACTTCATGGTGACGGCCTGCCGAAAGCGGCCGCGCGCGGCGTCGTTGTGGCCGATCTTTGCGCTGCTTTTGCACTCTCTGTTTCTTGGTCATCTCACTTCCTCTGTTCCCTCATCGCCTTTTCTGCCGACGACCTTTCTTGGTTGGCAAGGAGCCCTTGTATGGACAATCGCCAGGATGGCGCAGCCGATCTGCGGCATCGATGGCGTTTGACACGCTAATCTCCTGTGATCGCCAACCTTTCTTTGAAAACTCCAGCCGAAATTGTGGTAACTTAGTGCCGTCCTCAAGCACTACCAGGCATCCCCTCGAGTCGCCGCCCGACAATATCCTGGCGCGATTTCTCCAGGTCCGCAAATCGTAGTGGCTCACCGCAACAGTAGCACAGCACGGGCAACTCGTGCCCGTTTTCAAAGACGCAATACACCGTTCCCCCACGTTGAATCAGGTCGATCACCTTGCGCTGACCCAGGCAGCGATCAAGATACTCGGCCACACATTCCCAGCGGCCAGCGATTTGCACCTTCGGGACCCCGTTCACAAATTCGAGAGATTCCCTTCACCTTCCTACTTCTCCTCCATCAGCAGACCCTCGTGCTTATCATTCCCGGAACACGTAGATCCCGGTTACCAACGGCTCAAAATCAAAGCCGATCCCGAAGGGTGGCGCGTCGACAAGCCAGCAGCCATCCCAGGAGAGCGAACCATGTACCTTCTCGACCTGCGCCCTGGTTGATCCGATGCCGATGCCTTCCTTCGTTTTTCCCTGATAACCCGCATAGACCGCGATCTGGTCTACTTTGCCGGCCTTGAACCAGAACCAGACACTTCCGTATGACCAGCGCACGAAATCGGGTCTGACTTGCTCGCGTTCGGCCGGTTCGCCCCACAACTCTTGCACCGTCTGAGCCTTGGCGCCTACTTTCACACCGGCCGCCCCCTTGTTGGGCACGATAGGGGCCTTGAGGAGTTCTTCTCGTGTTGTCATCGTTTACCATACCCCAGTGCGCGGATGTATCGCGCAAGTTTACGCCACGTGGCCTCATACGAAGCGATAGCGTATTTGGAGTCGCTCATTTTGCGCTTGAATTCGTACAGGTAGGATGGCCCACCTAAGAAGATCGAGGGAGAGAAGGTGTCGCGGTAACCATAATCACACTCTAGCTTGCCAATACACCAGCAGTTCGAGATGTGTTTGCGCATCGTTGCCTCCGAAAGGCCCGTGGTCTCCAGGTAATCGACGAACTGGAACAGAAACGCGCCCATTTGCCGGGCGAACTCGTGGGATCGTTCGTCCCAATACCAATCCTGGATAAACTCCTCCAGGTGAACCAGGTCTAGTAGGGCCATATCCGTTGTCCTTCGGGGCGAAGTCTGCGAGCGGGGGGCAGGTCAAGGAGTACGCACCACAGATTGTAGCGACGCCAGGGGAGTCCGCGTGAGCCCAGCCGCTGCACCCAGTCACTAATCCGTGCCCGGCCGTAACGGCCAAAGAGCCAGCGTATTTCGCGGCGATCACCGTAAGCCAGCACGCGCTCGATCACCAGCTCCGCATGTTGCGCCGGGTCGAGTCGTTCCAGGTCGTACTCCTGGAAACAGGGAGCCAGGCTACGCGGGATCCCAGCGGCTGTTACTTGGATAATAGATTCGGGTATCTGCTCCTTGATCGCCATTTGCTTGTCAACTGTCTGCCATAGAATACCACCACTTCGGTCTCGACCAGGTATTCCCAAGCTTATCACGTTAAGAAGATTACTTCTTAACGTGATAAGCTTGGCTTAACAGAGCGTAGGATATAGCGGCGTTTGGCTCCCTCTCCTTGCGATTGTAAGAAACCTTCAGGACTGCACAATTTGTGTAGCAGGCGCGAGACCCTTACCTGAGCAGATGGTGAATTCCCCAGCCCCAATAGTTCACGGCACTCAGCATTGTTGATCGAGCCGTGCTGCTCTACATACACACGAATCAATTCTGGCCAGCGAACGGCGTCAATACCACGCGATCGTGTGTATACAGCCTTGCCTAGCAATTCGACTGCCGCTCCACGAGCCAGATGATAGGTCACACCCT
>JBBITV010000247.1:4776-6109 GCA_037440585.1 Chloroflexota bacterium | reverse complement strand
CCTTGTGCCGCTCGTCCCGCACGTCCTCCGCACCAAAACCGGTGGGCGGCTCCAGACAGGTCAGCGAAGCCAGCATCAGCATGTGGCTCTGGACCATGTCCCGCAAGGCGCCTGTTTCCTCATAGTATCCGCCGCGCTCCTCGACACCAATGTGCTCCGCCGCCGTAATCTGAACATGATCAACGTAGCCCCGATTCCAGAACGGCTCGTAGATGGCGTTGGCGAAGCGGAAGACCATCAGATTGCGGACGGTCTCCTTGCCGAGATAGTGGTCAATGCGGTAGACGTGGTCCTCTGGGAAGACCGAGGTCACATGCTGATTGAGGTGCTTTGCAGAAGCCAGGTCGCGGCCAAAGGGTTTCTCGACGACGATGCGCTTCCAACTGCCTTCGGGATCGCCCTGCGTTGCCAGCCCGTGCTCACCCAGCAAGGTGGTGATGTCGTCGAAGGCGCTCGGCGGTGTGGCCAGGTAGAAGACGCGATTGCCGCAGGTCCCGCGTTCCTGATCGAGCTGAGCCAATAGTGCTTTGAGACGGCCATACCCGTCCGCCGCCTGAAAGTCCGACTGCAGGTAGAACAAACCCTGGGCGAAGCTATCCCAAATCGGCTCCTGGATCGGTTGGGTACGCGAGAACTGGCTGACCGCGTGGCGCATTTCTTCGCGGAACTGCTCGTGGGTCTTGGGCCGGCGTGCAAAGCCGACCACCGAGAATCCGCCAGGCAGCCGGTGCTCACGCGCCAGGTTATAGAGCGCGGGCATGAGCTTGCGATGGTTCAGATCGCCTGTCGCGCCGAAAATGACCAGGACGCTCGGTTCAGGGGTGCGCTCCAGGCGTAGACCTTCGCGCAGGGGATTCATTTCGACCGCTTGCTCGACATGATCGCATCGCTCTTCTTGCGCAACTCATCGATGAGTTTATCGTACGAGTCGGCGAACAACTTGACGCCTTCCTCGACCAGACGGCGCTCAGTGACAGCCTGCATATCAATCCCGGCTTCGGCCAGTTGGCGCAGCACCCGATGCGCGCCTTCCAGGTCCTCCTCGACCGTATTGCCGCGCACCACGCCGTGATCCGCAAACGCCAACAGCGTGTTCTCGGGAACGGTGTTGACCGTGTATGGGCCGATCAGTTCGGTGACGTACAGGGTGTCGGGATAAGCCGGATTCTTGGTGCTGGTGCTGGCCCACAGGGGCCGCTGGAGGTTGGCGCCTTTGGTTTTGAGAGCGTCCCAGCGCGGGCCGTTGAAGACGCGCTTGAATGCCTGGTAAGCCACCTTCGCATTGGCAACGGCTGCCGTGCCCAACAAGCTCCTCAGCCGCTCCTGCTCGGCC
>JBBITV010000247.1:0-4741 GCA_037440585.1 Chloroflexota bacterium | reverse complement strand
ATTCTGGCCTCCAGGTCCTTGTCCACCATCGTGTCCACCCGGCTGACGAAGAAACTGGCGACGGAGTGGATTTCGTCAATGGGCTTGCCTTCAGCCACGCGGCGCTCCAGCCCCTTGAAATAGGCCTCCATCACCTTTTCGTACATCGATACGGCGAACAGCAGGGTGATGTTGATGCTAAGCCCCTCGTAAATCATCTGCTCGATGGCCGGGATGCCCTCCTGCGTGCCGGGGATCTTCACCATGAGATTGGGTCGATCCACCGTGTGCCACAGCCGGCGCACCTCCGCCATGGTCTCCCCGGTCTGGAACGCCAGGTGCGGGCCCACCTCGATGCTGACCCGGCCGTCGACGTGATGCGTTTCCTCATAGACAGGTCGCAAGACATCACAGGCCATGCGCACGTCGTCGGTCGCCAGTTGCTCGAAGATCTGCGGCGCGCGGAGACCAGCTTCGGGCAGTCGCAGTAGATCCCAATTTCCGCTCGCGACGGGTCCGTGACCCGTCGCAGGGCCGGTCACGGACCGGCCTGGAGCATCAAATGGGGATCTACTGAGTCTGCGGATATCCTCGTCGTAGTCCGCGCTGCCGCCGATAGCCTTCTGAAAGATCGTCGGATTGGAGGTGATGCCGACGACGGCGTAGTTGTCAACCAGGTTGCGCAGATCGCCTGACGTGATCAGGTTGCGGCTGAGGGTGTCGAACCAGATGCTTTGGCCGTATTCACGAAGTTCGAAGAGAGGGTTCTTAGTCATAGGGTCCTCCTAACTCGTTCAGGCATTGGCCAGGTCCTCTCCCCACGAACGGAAGGGACCACGGACATTTCTTTATTTCGTCCGTGGTCTTTTCCATCCGTGGGGCCATTCCATCTGGCGCTGGAGAGCCTCCGCCCGACTTTGGGGCAGCCCTGTTCACCGCTGCCCGGATGCTTTCGCCAATACCGCCAGGGCGCGTGCGACGACGTGATCACTCGTAAACCCGTATTCCTCCATCACCACCTTGCCCGGCGCCGAGGCCCCGAAGCGGTCGACCCCGATGACGTCGCCATGATTGCCCACGTACTTGCACCAGCCCTGCGATACGCCCGCTTCAATGGCCAAGCGAGCCGTCACTTCCGGCGGCAGCACCTGGTCGCGATATGCTTGCGGCTGCCGGTCAAACAGCTCCCAGCTTGGCATACTGACGACGCGAGCGGCCACCCCCCGCCCGGCAAGCTTTTCTCGCGCCTCGACCGCCAGGGCAACTTCGGAGCCGGTAGCGATGAGGATGGCGTCAGGCCGGGGAGGGTGGTCCTCGAAGGAACGAGCCCTGGTGAACTGCCCTGAACTACTTGAAACGGGGACCCCCTCGGCCAGCACGTAGGCGCCTTGCGCCAGGCCGCTGGCCGGAGCGAAGGTCGCCCGATCCAGAATTGGTAACGCCTGCCGGGTCAGGGCCAGAGCGACCGGGCCTTCGAGACTCAGCGCCACACGCCAGGCCTCAGCCGTTTCGTTGGCGTCGGCCGGGCGAATGACAGTCAGGTCAGGGATAGCGCGCAGCGCTGCCAGGTGCTCGACGGCCTGGTGGGTTGGGCCGTCCTCGCCCACACCGATACTATCATGGGTAAAGACGAGGATGCAATGGAGCTTCGAGAGGGCCGCCAGCCGGATCGACGGGCGCATGTAATCTGAAAAGACCAGGAAGGTGGCGCCATAGGGAATGACGCCCCCGTGCGCCGCCATACCGTTGAGGATGGTCCCCATGCTATGCTCCCGGACGCCAAAGTGTAAGTTGCGGCCGTTCTCGCCTGGCTCAAAGTCACCGAAGCCTTTGAGGAGCGTATTGGTGGACGGCGCCAGGTCAGCCGAGCCGCCAATCAGGTTCAGCACGTGGGGAGCCAGGGCGTTGAGCACCTTGCCAGACGCCGCGCGGGTCGCCACCGGCCCATCGGCGGGCTTGAAGGTGGGGATGTCAGCCTCCCAGCCGGCTGGAAGGTCTCGGTTCATGAACTGGTGCCATTGCCGGGCGAGTTCCGGAAATTCGGCGGCGTAAGCCTCGAAGCGGCCACGCCACTCTTCTTCCCAGGCGCGGCCCCAGTCGATAGCCTTTCGGAAGTGGGCCAGGGCCGCTTCGGGGACCAGAAACTGGGCATCCGGCGGCCAGCCCAGGTTCGCCTTGGTCAGCCGAACCTCTTCCTCACCCAATGGCTCACCGTGGGCTTTCTCACTATCTTGCTTGTGAGGGCTCCCATAGCCGATGTGAGTGCGGGCGATAATCAGCGACGGTCGTTCTGTTTCCCTTTGTGCGGCCCGGATCGCCCCCGCAACCCCCTCCAGGTCGTTCCCTTCGACATGCTGGACGTGCCAGCCATAGGCTTCAAAGCGCCGGCCAACGTCCTCGGTAAAGGTAAGCTGGGTGCTCCCTTCGATGGAAATGTCGTTGTCATCGTACAAGTAAATCAGCTTGCCCAGTTTGAGGTGCCCGGCGAGGGAGGCGGCTTCGGAGGCTACGCCCTCCATCAGGTCGCCATCGCTGACGATGGCATAGGTGTAATGATCGACAATGGTGTGGCCGGGGCGGTTGAAGTGAGCCGCAAGGAAGCGCTCGGCGATGGCTGCCCCTACACCGTTGCCGAACCCCTGGCCCAGGGGACCACTCGTGACCTCGACGCCCGGCGCCAGGCCACGTTCCGGGTGACCGGGCGTCATGCTGCCCCACTGCCGGAACTGTTGAAGCTGTTCGAGGGGCAGGTCATAGCCGGTGAGGTATAGCAAACTGTACAGCAACATCGATCCATGACCCGCCGACAGGATGAAGCGGTCCCGGTCCGGCCAGTCAGGATTCTTGGGGTTGAACTTCAAGAAGCGTGTCCAGAGGACGTAGGCCATGGCCGCCGCACCCATGGGCATGCCAGGGTGGCCCGACTTCGCTTTTTGCACTGCATCCATCGCCAGCGTGCGAATGGTGTTAATACAGAGCTGGTCCAGGTGGTCGTGATCGGTCATGTCTACCTCGCTGGTGCCTGTTTGGGATTTAATCGGCGATAAGCACATACATGCGAATTATAGCCGACTTCGTCCTCATTGACCAATCACTAAAAATCAGACCCTATTTTGACGTTCCATTTCCAGCGCTGTCTTGACTCTACCATATTCGGCCTCGACTTGTGACATCCTTTCCGGCGCGCCTGCGGTAGTACCGGCACAACCCATGGCCTCCAGTTCTGCGCATAGGGTGGAGAGTGCCATGGCGCCAAACAAGGCGCTGCTCGACTTGAGGGTGTGTGCCGAATGCCGCAACGCATCTACGTCCCCGCCTGCGACGGCGGCCCGCATGGCTTCCAGCAAATTGGGCGCGTCACCGAGAAAGACGTCGATCAACTCACCCAGCGAATCCGGCTCGCCTTCCAGCGCCAACTCGTGTAAATCCTTCAGAACATCGACGTTGAGAGGAGCGGGGGGGCAGAAGAGATGATCTCCTGCCTGCCCGCCTGCTCCCCTGCTCCCCTGCTCCCCTGCCCCCCTGCTCTCCACCTCAGGCATCCAGCGCTCCAGGATCTGGCGGAGTTGTTCCGGGTGGATGGGCTTGGCCAGGTAATCGTCCATCCCCGCCGCGATACAGGCTTCCCGGTCACCCTGCATGGCATTGGCCGTCATGGCGATGATGGGGATATGGCGCCCGTTGGTCAGTTCGGCCTTCCGGATGGCCTGGGTGGCCTCAAAGCCATCCATCTCCGGCATCTGGCAATCCATCAGGATCAACGCGTAGGACTGCTGCGAGACCGCCGCCACCGCCTCGCAGCCATTGGTCACCGCATGGGCGGCATAGCCCAGTTTCCGCAGTTGCAACAGCGCCACCTTCTGATTGACCGGGTTATCCTCGACCAACAAGACCGGTCTACTCCCATCCGGCGCAGCAGCCGGCGACAACGCCGTCATTTTGGGATTTGGGATTTGGGATCCTTCGCTTTGCTCAAGAGCTTGCCCCTTCGTTACACTCAGGGCAGGCTCTGAACCCAGTGAAGGGACAGGTTTGGGATTTTCCACCGGCATGCTCGTCACTAGCGCGAGACAGTCAAACAACTGGGACTGGCGCACCGGCTTGGTCAGGTAGGCCGCGAACCCTGCTTGCAGGGCCTGTTCGCCTTGCCCCCGCTCGTCCAACGCCGTTAGCAGAACCAGTCGGGTATGGGCCAGGTGCGAGTCCTGCCGGATGGTGCGAGCCAGGGCAAAGTCCTCCATCCCCGGCAGGTCCAGGTCCAGCACCGCCACGTCATACGGGTCACCCGCCACTGCCGCACTCCGCAGGGTCGCTAGCGCCTCGGCTGCGCTAGCCACACTCCCGTTGCGCATGCCCCACGAAATCAGGTAGCGATGGATGATCTCCCGGCCGGTCGGGCTTGCACTCCCTACCAGCACCCGCAGACCCTGCAAATCGGTCTGGACGGCGGGCGGGGCGGGCGCCGTCGTCGTGGTGCGCTGCAAGGGCACCGTAAACCAGAAGGTAGACCCCTGGCCCTCTTCACTCTCCACCCCAATCTTGCCGCCCATCAGCTCCACCAGGCGCCTGGAGATGACCAGCCCCAGCCCCGTCCCGCCGTACTTGCGGGCGGCCGAGCCATCCGCCTGGGTGAAGGGTTGGAACAGCCTCTGGCGGGCTGCCGGGGACAGGCCGATGCCCGTATCGGTGACGGTAAAGCGGATCACCACCCCCCCTTCATCCCCCCCTGCTAGGGGGGGACCGAGGGGGGGTGCTTCCCCCC
>JBBITV010000246.1:0-6143 GCA_037440585.1 Chloroflexota bacterium | reverse complement strand
GCTCACGGTCCTGGTGTCGGGTCTGGCCCAGGTGCGAGTAGCGGCCTCCGTGACACCTGGCGATCGGTTGACCGTCAGCGCCCAGGGTCTGCTAGGCCCGGCGCCCCTGGACTTGCCCGCCGGAGCTATCTTCGCCCAGGCTCTCGAGGCCGATGAGGACGGCGACGGGCTGGTGTGGGCCATCCTGAAATGAGGTGGGAGATGTCGCCCAATGTGCGTCGGTTGCTCGTGCCACTCTTTGCGCTGGCAACGGTCGGGGCGGGCCTGGTCCAATCGGGCGGTGGGTACGATCTGAGCTGGCACCTGGTGCCATCCGGTGGAGGCAGGGCGGCCGGCGGCCGCTACGCCCTGCCGGCCAGCATCGGTCAGCCGGCCGTCGGCGCACTGGCCGGTGGGAGCTACACGCTGCGGGCCGGCTTCTGGCAGAGCTTCGTCACGGCGACCAGCAGCCCGACCCCCACCGGCAGCCCGACGGCCACATCCACCCACACGCCAACTCCCACGGCTTCGGCGACACCTACCCGCACGGCCACGGCTACGCCGACAGCTACCGTCACCCCCTCGCCCACGCCGACCGGGCCACCACCACTGGTCGTCAACTCCACCGATGACGCGGATGACGGCATGTGCGACGTCGTCCACTGCTCCCTGCGCGAGGCGATCAATGCCGCCGACCGGTATGCCGGCCCCGACACCATCGCCTTCAACATCCCACCCTCCGACCCTGGCTACAACCCCGGCGGATGGTGGACCATCCGCCCGGCCAGCCCGCTGCCGAGTGTGGACCGTGACGGAATGACGATTGACGGTGCAACCCAGACGGCCAACCGCGGCGATACCAACTCACTGGGGCCAGAGATCGAGCTGGACGGGAGCCTGGTTGGTGGGAGTGGCTGGGGCTTCTATGTCACGTCGGCCAACAACGTCATCCGTGGGCTGACCATCAACCGGTTCCCAACAGTCGCAATCTGGCTGTACGGAGATGGGGCAGCCAACAACCACATCGTCGGCAACTACCTGGGCACTGATCCCACCGGTACTCAGGATCGCGGCAAGGACTGGGGCATTTACATCTATCTCGGCGCCCACGACAATACCATCGGCGGAGCAGCACCAGAAGATCGCAATCTCATCTCAGGCAACGACCAGAAGGGGATCGGGCTGATCAGTCCTGGAGCCGACAGCAATCGTATCATCGGCAACTTCATTGGAACCGATGCTGAGGGCAGTGGGGCGTTGAGGAACACGTATGATGGGGTCTCGATCGCCTTCGGTGCCCAGAGGAATGTCATCGGGCCCGGCAACGTCATCGCGTTCAACGGGGGAGATAGGGTGCGAGTCAACAGCAGCGACAGTCTGAGCAATACCGTCACCGCCAACGGCATCTACCGTAACACGGGGAAGGGCATCCTCCTGATGGGTGGCGGCAACGCCAACCTGGCGGCACCGGTGGTCGTGGCAGTGTCGGCGACGACGGTTCAGGGGACCGCCTGCGCCGGCTGCCGCGTGGAAATCTTCTCCGACGACGAGGACGAAGGGCGCACCTTCGAGGGTTCCACTGTGGCCGACGGCGGTGGCAACTGGAGCCTGCAGGTCTCGGCCACTGGCCCAAACGTCACTGCCACTGCCACCGACGCCGCCGGTAACACATCCGAGTTCTCGGCGCCCGTCGCGATCACAGGCA
Source organism: Chloroflexota bacterium (assembly GCA_037440585.1). Taxonomy (GTDB): domain Bacteria; phylum Chloroflexota; class Anaerolineae; order Epilineales; family JBBITV01; genus JBBITV01. Next base: position 4,459 of record JBBITV010000246.1, on the reverse strand, counting down.
CTGCCACCGCCACGTCAACGGCCACTTCGACGCCGACGGCTACTCGTACCCCCACGGGCACGCGCACTCCGACCACCACGCCGACCGGGACGGTACTGACCATCACACCCACCGGCACGCCCACACACACGCCGACGGCGACGGCCAGCTCAACCCGAACGCCGACACACACGCCGGCGGCCACTTCGACACCGACGAGCACCCCGTCTCCGACACCAACTGAAGTGCCCAGCCGGGTCTATCTGCCGCTGGTGAGTCGATAGGGTCAAGCTGAAACGAGTGAAGTTTAGAGGTGGTCTGCGGCCAGGCTATGCTATGATCGGTCTTTCCCTATGAACGGCAGGTAGCTTGTGTGTTGCCCGCCTGGACCCGAAACCCCACCGCTCATGATAGCATAGATCCCCAGTCGCGTGATGACCGTCGAGATCAGGTTGCGGTCCGTATCGACCACTCCTCCCATGTCTTGCCACCGACCACTATCTGCATTCCACCAGTAGATGCGGAGCCTGGTTTCATCTGCACCCTGAACTGCCTCGCCATGATAATACATGGTCAGCGCTGAGGGGGTAATCGAGTCCACCCCGCCGGACGCCCGCAGGCTGTAAGGGGTACCGACGATGCGTAAGCCCGCTGGTACGTTGGGTGTGCCTCGGGTCGGCATGACGATCACCAGCAGATCGGCCGGCAAACCAGCCGCGTCTGGGATGTGCAGTCGCAGGTTGCCATCGCTCGATCCTGGGTCGATAGGGGGATGCATGTCCCGAACATTTGGCCCTACACCACCCACGGCAAAGGTGGTCACCGTCTCCGAGATTGGGTGGCCACCAGCATCCATTGTGTAGATATATAAGTGTCCTTCCTTTACCGGCCGATCGAGGGACCGCCCCTGATCGAGGCGGAGTGTACCTGTGTAGACGCCCTCGCTAGTCCGTAATAGCGTTGCTGTCTGTGAATAGGTTCCACCCACCTGGAAGAGCTGAGCCACCATGGGCTGCGTGACAGACGCGACGCCCGAGACCTGCACGTTCAGCACCATCCCGCGCTCCACTGGAAAGGCATTCACTACTGGGTTCCAGCTTCGATCCGCTTTTAGTACGAGACGGCCCGGCCCGGTTATGTCTTGAGAGGTGAAAGCTGTGCCATCCCACGTTAGCGCCTTGACCACGTCCCCACGCCTGGCCCCCAGGACGTTGATGTTGCCTAAGAAACCCGGGGCACCTTGATCTATGACCTGGATGGTCTGGCCATCCTGCTGCTGGAATAAATACAACTGAATCTGCTTGCCTGCTACAAACGTGCCCTGTTCGCTCACTACATCAAGAAACAGGCTCTCCAGAACATGCGGCTCGCCTGGTTCAACACGCATTGACGGCAGGTCCAGCACGTCGCGAGGCAGATAGTCCGGCCCGCGATTGACCCCCCGTTCGGCCGGGCGCACGAACTGCCACCGCGCTGGTATCTGGCGATCTCGATAGTTGCCGATGACCGTGGCCCAGTCTGGCTCGCCATGTACCTGGCCCTGAACCGTATTGGCGCAATCGGCTGTCCAGCGGTCGCTATCGGCCAGTTCGCTGGCGTTGTAGTGCCAATCCATGATCGAGGCGTTGGTCGTGTCCGTCAGGTTCGCACGGATATCGGGGGATGTGCAATGCGCCACGCGTTGCTGACCCTGCGCGTCTGTGTAGAAGTATTCGTCGTACAGATATAGCGCGTAGTGGGCGAACTCGTGGACCAGGGTGCGAAAGCCGTCGGGCTGGTCCCAGTTCCCCTGGAAGCCCGAATAGCGCGTCCAATACCGTCCCAGGCGCAGGTAGCCGGGATAGAAAGCCACGGACCGCCCGGCCGAGCCGGTGTAGGTGTAGGGCCGCTGGCTGGTGATACCGCCGACCGCCGTGGCCGGGCGAACCTGGTCCGAGGCCAGGATCTGGACGTCGGCGTCTTCCCAGTGGCGCGCGCCGGTGAAAATCGTCACCTGGCCGAACGCCATCTGCCCATCGGTGACATCGTAGAGGTAGTCCGAAGCGGAACGGAACGCGCGAGCCAGTTGCTTCAGGTAGGTATCAAAGGGGATCTCGGGATGGGCGTCGGCGAACTGAGCGGCATCCCATTCCGTCGATGCGACCAGGTTGAACAGCACGAGGGGTTGGGCGTGTCGCACCGTGAGGATCTGCTCACCTGGCCTGGTCACGGTATATGCCCCAACCTGCCCGTCAGGTTGAACGGCCAGGCTGGTCAGAGAAGCCCGGTAGGCCCAGTTGGGGCCGCCGGTCTCGGTCTGATGGGCTGCCTTGGTCGTAGTAAACGTCTCTTGTGGAGCCAGGGCCACCAGGGTGTCGCCAACGTGCAGCGCAGCGATGTCCAGGCGACCGTCGCTGCCGGTCTGGCCGGTCAGCGCGCCGTTCCGGTAAACCAACGTGCCAGAGACCGGTTGACCAGATTCATCTCGCACGACGACAAAGTTGCTGCCACGCAACAAGTCCACCTGGGTGAGGGCGAAAAAGTCATCCGTCGGGTTCTCGACCTCGATCTGGTACTCCAGGTAGCGGCCGACCGGGTTGCCCGGAAGGTCGACCGGATTCGTCGTCGTGAAGGGCGACCACAGGCCGAATACTCCGTCGGCCGCGGCAATGCGGTAACGGACCTGGGCACGTGCTTCGGACGTTCCTGTGCGCTTCCAGCTCAGTTGGTTGATCACAAACTCGCTGCCCAGGTCGAGTTGGTGGCCGAAGAGGCCACGGTGGACAGCCTCGTTGAGCGGCGCGCGGTAAATTGTCTCCGTCTGAGGTGGGAGAGGAGAGACCTTGAAAAACACGTAGTTGCCCATCGCCTGGCCCCAGTTAAAGAACCCGTTAGAGGGAGCATTGCTGGGGAGACTACTCAGAAGTCGCCACTCTGCTGGCCCCTGGCCCGGCAGCCAGGGTGCGGTAAACATCGAGGTACTCTTGAAGCCGCCCAAAACGAACAGGAAACCTCTCTCTACTGACAACCATGGCCAGGACAAGGGCCTTGGGAACGGTGCGTCCAGTCTCTCCCATGCACTCACCACTCCATCACGCTGGAGCCTGGCGCGCCAGGCGACCTCATCCGGCTGGGTGCCAAATGATTGGTATTGGTGAAACACAACCAGGTCATCACCCACGGCGTAGACCTTACCGAAATACTCAGATGGCGGGGCCGGTATCTGGCCGGCCATCTCCCATGCGCCCAGCGTACCGTCGGCATCAACCGATGCACTCCAAAGTGTGCGCTCAGAGGCCCGCACCACAAGCCGGCCGGCTGCCAGGCCGACCAGACTTCCGGCAGGTGCAGCCATCCCGGCTGACCACGCACCCAACGTTCCCGAGATCAAAATGGGGCTCTGATAAATGCGTGAGGCGCCGCCTGCCGCCTGGCCGAGGGCGAAGAGCTGGCCCCGCGCGACCGCCAGTGACGTTTGTGTGATGACTTCTGGGACAGCCGTCTGCGTCACCCAATCGGTGGTCGTTGCCCGCAGAGGCGGCACATAGCGACTGTAGGCCGGCGTCTGTCCACCAGCGGGTGAGTCCAGACGGAACAGGTAGTCGCCGTCGCCGACGGCGCTGGACGGGTCGCCCGAGCCCTTCGGGTAGTAGCGTAACCAGGGGCCGTTGATGTCGGTTGGACCGAAAGAGAGGGCATACACTGTGGGGAAGTCTCTTTGGCCGCCTGCGGCAAAGAGGTGACCTTGCGAGGCCAGGAGAACAGGAGAAGCAGACATCGCGATGCGAAGGGGATATAACTCTCCCCAGGTTTCAAGCTGGCCATCTGGCCGGATGCGCGCAGATAACACCTTTGTTAAGCGGTCTGACTCGTTGGCCAATGACCCGCCGGTTACGACAAGGCGCCCGGCCACGATGGCGGCGGCGTGCTCAACCACCGCCTGAGGTAGCTCGCTGATAGCCACCCACGCGCCAAGCCGTCCCTCCTCCTCGATGAGTGCACGGTACACCGTCCGCTGCGGGGTACGCTGCGACTCATCCCCACTCGCTATGCGCCCACCGATGGCATAGAAAGCATGTCCATGCGCGACGAGCCGCACACCCTCTAGTGGAATGGACAAGCCCGTTACGGAGACCCACTCCCCCAAAGTGCCGTTCGCCTGGATTGCGGCGCTGTACGCCACAGATTGCCACTGAGCATCGGCCTCGGTCAGACCCAGAATATACAGGTACCCATCTGCCGCCACAGCCACCCGATCAGGGATTGAGGCCAGACGGTTTGAGGCTAGCGACGGAAGTGGCGACAGGGTTTGCCAGGGGCCCAGATTTCCAACGGCGTCGACGCGACTGCTGAAAAGCGCATGCGGCGAACTCGGGTTCAGCAGGCTACCGTCTACGCCTTCGACGAATAGGTAGCCGTTTGCGCCTGCCGCCAGACTGGCTGGGACATAGGGCGTAGGTAGAGGACGCAGCGTCTGCCAGGCACCCAAAGTGTGGTTGGG
>JBBITV010000245.1:0-6151 GCA_037440585.1 Chloroflexota bacterium | reverse complement strand
GGTGATGTGCTCGTACATCACCCCGGTGATCTCGTTCGGGTTGGCGCCTTTGTCCTTAGCCCACCGGCCGTAGGCCCAATGCCCCTGCCCGTAGCACATGGCCACCACATCCGGGTGGATCCCCTCGAAGAGCCTGGCCGTCGCCCTGATCCGGCCGACCGTCGATTCCACGTAAATGGTATCCCCCTCGGCGATGCCATACCTCCGCGCCGTCTCAGGATTCATCTCGGCCAGGTTCATCCAGCCCGTCCCGTAGAGTGGGTTCAGGTACATCTCCTGGGCCCAGGGCGTATTGGCGCTCCGGCCTTCCTGGTTGAGCTGATTCTTATAGCTGATCAGCACCAGGGGATACTGGGCCGCATCGCCGATGAAGAGCGGATCCTCATAGTGGGGCAGGTAGACCAGGTCACCCCTGGCGGTAATGTGATAGGTCTCCAGGTCGGTGTCGGTCACCCCGAGTTGCTCGAAGAGCGCCTTCAGATTCCCGGAGTAGAACTCAAACTTCTTGGAAGGCGTATCAAACTCCCACTTGAAGTTGTAGGGACCCACGTCAACCGTGCCCTTTTCCTTGAACTCCTCCCAGCCGCCGGGCAGGGGTTCCCAGATTCTTGCCGTCCTCACTCGGGTATACCCTTCGGCCGTGTCGCCATAGGCCCCGCCGATGCCGTCAAAGGACTGCTGAAGGCTGGGGTAATACTCTCCCAGCTTCTTCCCCAGGGCGATCGCCAGCTCTACCTCGCTCTTGGTGTCATAGAGAGGCTCTACCGCCGGCTGGAAAAGGGTGACCCCACTGTAGAGACTGGCGCCGCCGGCGGGATCCCCAATCGTCCACTTCTCCAGGTAGGTCTTGGCCGGCAGGACGATGTCGGCGTACATGCTCCACTCGCTGATGTGGGTGGTGTGATGCACCACGAAGGGGATCTTCTTTAAGGCCTCCTCCCACCGCTTGGACCCTGGGGCGGAGAAGGCGAAGTTGTTCCAGTAGCCCAGAGCGACCTCGATAGGATACGGGTAGTCGTTCAAGATGTTGTCGGCCGCGTTGTTGGTGATCACCTCCGCTTTGGGGAACTTCTTGGTTCCCTTCTCGTCGATGCGAGGTCTTTTGGTGCCGTTTTTCGCCGTATCGTCCTGCACCACAGAGATAGGCTCGGCGGACAACGACACGCTGGGGTAGTGGTTGATCCCGCCTTTGACGTCCACACTGCCCACCAGGCCGTTGAGGGCATAGATGGCGTAGGAGTTGTAGGTGCCGTTGCCGGGCCAGGCCTCGCTGCCGCGGCCGCGCACCGTCACCGCCGGTTGGGTGGTGGCGAACTCCCGCGCCAGCCGCTTGATCGTGTCCGCCGCTATCCCCGTCTTCTCCGCCGCCGTCGCCGCTGAGAAGTCCTTGAGGACCAGGTTCCACCACTTGATCAGACCCGTCGTATACGCATCCTGCCAGTCGGCCTCGTCCACAACCTGTCCCGGCACGAACTTCTTGGCCGGGTCCAGGAAATTGCCCACGAACGTTTTGTCCCAGAGCCCCTGGACCAGGATCTCGTGGGCCAGGCCCAGGGCCAGTGCGCCGTCGGTGCCGGGATTGATGGGGAGCCACTCATCGGCCCGGGCGGCGGTCACGGAGTAACGCGGATCCACCACGACCGTCTTGGGCCGGGTGGCCCGGCCGCGGCGGCCCTGGGGCCAGGCGGCTAACAGGCCCGTGGTAGGCCGGTGGCTCTCCAGGAAGGGGACCCCGAAGCTCAGGATGTAGTGGGTGTCTTCAAAGTCGAAGGCGCTGTAGGCGCTCTTCCCCCTGGCATACCAGTTGCCCGACTTGGTGGTCTCGGCGCAGAGGGTGCTGTGGGAGATGGCATTCGGGGTGCCGTAGGCTTTGGTGAACCGGCTGTATAGGAGATCGGCATCCAGGTGCGTATACCGGCCCCGGAACAGGGCAAATCGTTCTGGAGTTCCCCGATCCCGCAGTTCCTTTAGTTTGTTGGCGATGATGCCCAGGGCTTCGTCCCAACTGATCTCTACCCATTGGGGGTCCTGGTCCCGCCCCTTCTGGGGGTTGGTGCGCTTGAGGGGCTTCTTGACCCGGTCCGGGTCGTAGAGAATCTGCAGGTTCAGAAGTCCTCTGGGACACAGCTTGCCCCGGGTCCACCGGGAGTTGGGATTGCCGGTGATCTTGACGGCCTTGCCATCTACGACACGCACCTTGAGCGGACACCAGCCTACACAGCCGTTGCACCCGGAGGCCACCCATTGCTCGGTGGAGGCCGACGTCTTCGAGCTCACCGTCAGTGCGCTCAGGTCCATCTGGGAGGTCAGCATCACCCCGGCGGTGACGGCACCCGAGGTCTTCAGAAAGTCTCGCCGCGAAATCAGGATTGACATTTTTTACCTCCCTCCTTGTGCCTGGTCCCACTCTTCACCGTAGAAGGGCCGCACTGCGCCCTCTTTGTGGCAGCTCAGGCAGGCGCGCCTGTCGGCAAGGTTGAATACCTGGGCCAGCGGATCGGCGTAGGTTTCCACCGTACTGACATGGCAGAAACTGCACATCAACTGGAGTTGATTGAAATGGATAGTGTGAAATCGCTGGCCCAGTTGCATCCCGAAGACCGACGTCGGCCCGGGAGTGGGCGTGGCCGTCGGCGTGGGGGTGGGCTGCGGCGTGAACTCGGCGTTCCTCAAGACGACCGGCAGGTAAGCCTTCGGTTGAGGGGTGCCCTGGGGCCCTGGCGCCGCCTGGATAGCCCAGTCTGTGCGACCGGGGCTGAGGGCAGTGTCTAACACCAGCGGCCCGGCCATCAACAACACCGTGACGATGACTATGGTAGCCAGGGCCAGCGGTATTCCGAGGGTTTGTTGGCTCATACTCTCCCTCCCTTTCTTTTTGCTCAGACAGGAAACGAGACATTTGTCGAAGATCGACACTTCGTATGTGGAGTGAGGCAACTTGACCTCACGCCAACACATTGGGCGGCTCATGCGCAAGACGTTGAGCCCAATGGAAATTGTACCTGAATGGTGAGTTGGGACTAGCGGGGAATACCCCATGAGATGTCGGGGAAAGCCCTGGAATTTAGGCCGGTCATGTCGGGGAAAACCTGACAAGGAAGTGCGGGTCAGGCTTGCGTAACTAATTCCTTGGTCGCACTATTTGCTTCTCGTCTATTTTTATGATATGATTTTCTTATCATGAGCTCGACCCATCACGACGTCACCGATGAGCTTCGTCAGCAGGTGGCTGCAGCCATTCGCCTTGTACAAGGGATCGTACGTTGGAAACCAGGTAGTGCCATGGTCCATTTGCTCAAGCGCCGACTACGTGGTCATCTGCCATCTGACGCGACGTTGGCGGACTACGAGCGCCTTGTCTCCACCATCGTAACGAATGATAACGCAATCGTCTATCTTTACTGGTACGCTGGCACACCGTACGCTACAGTGGTCGCCGTGATTGAAGACCGTCACTGGCTGGTTATGTTCGGACTGGATGGCGTCATGGAGAGTGCCTATGTAGTCGAGAACCCGGATCGCTATCTCAGCAAACCAGATTTTGAGAAGCTCGGATTGGTAAGTGAGGTGCTGGCATGACTAATTGTGAGAGTCTGATTACTGCTTATGAAGTGGACGTGCGTTTTCCCGATGTCAGTGGCATGGAACATCTGGAAATGTTGCTTACGCGCAGCCGCATTGCTCAGGTTGAGGCAACCTTGACTGCAGAGCAGCGTGACCGGGTTCAGGCCGCTGACCGCGAGCTGATACACCAGGCAGCTCGTTTCTACGCTGCTATCCGTCGGATTGCTGATCTGGCAGACTGGCGGGCACGCGAAAACGCATCGCCAGCAGAGTGGTGGTGGTACCTGGACATATTGGCCCATCTGCCAGTGCTTGAGGAACGGTCAACACACATACGTGTGCAACCAGAGCTGGTAGCTTCAGCCATCATCTAACCACCCGTGTTCGACGGCAAACCGCACCAGGGCTGCCCGACTGCGCAGCCCGAGCTTTTCCATGGCCCGGGCCCGGTAGGTCTCCACAGTCTTGACACTCAGGAACAGCTTGTACGCGCTCTCCTCGTTGGTATGGCCCAGGGCCACCAACCGTACCACGGCCTGTTCACGCGCGCTTAGCGTCTCCTCAGGATCGCGGCCCGGGGTTGGCGCCTTCGCTTCGCGGCCCAATAGACTGTCCAACAACGTCCTGGTCAGCGATGGATAGAGGTAGACGTCACCACGGTGCACCACCCGGATGGCGGAAAGTAGCTCGGTATCGGCGGCCTTCTTCAAGACATAGCCCGACGCACCTGCAGCCAGAGCCTGGCGCAGGTAGCCCTCGTCGTCGTGCATGGTCAGAATCAGCACCCGCGCCTGGGGCGCAACGTCGCGGAGCTGGGGCAGCGCCGCCAGCCCGCCCAGGTTGGGCATCGTCAGGTCAAGCAGGATCACGTCCGGCTGCACCGCCCGCGCCTGAACGATGGCTTCCCGCCCATCGCCCACTTCACCCGCGACCTGCATGTCGGGCTGAGCGTCCAGCAGCATCCGTAGCCCGGCCCGCAAGACGGCGTGGTCGTCGGCAAGAAGAACCCGGATTCTAGTGGCCATTCCTGCCAACTGGCACCTCCACCATCACCGTCGTCCCGGCCCCCGGCGCTGACTCAATCGCCAGCCTGCCGCCGATAAGACTCGCCCGCTCCTGCATCCCGAACAGCCCCAGTTTTTTCTCTTTGATCCCCGACCGCAGCAACTCCTCGGCGTCAAAACCAACGCCGTCATCCTCGATGATGGCCCGCAAACGACCATCGCGCTGTTCCAGCAGGACGCTCACGTAGTGAGCCCGGGCATACTTGGCGCTATTGGTCAAGGCCTCCTGGACGATGCGATAGAGCGCCGTCTCGACCTCCGGTGGTAAACGCTCTTCCTGCAACCCGACCGCGTGAAAGTCCACCGGCAGCCGGAACTTTCGGCTGCAATCGCGTGCATAGCGTTGCAAGGCAGCCACCAGGCCCAGGTCGTCCAGGACACTGGGGCGGAGCTCCAGAGCCAGATCGTGCACTTCGTCCAGGGTACGGCTGGTCAACGCCTTGAGCTCGGCCAGGTGGCCCTGCACCTCTTCCAGCGTACACGCCCCCTCGATCACCTTCAAGCCGACGACGAGCGAGCTCAAGGCCTGGCTGGTTTCGTCGTGCAGCTCGCGGGCGATGCGCTTGCGCTCCTCTTCCTGGGCCGAGATGATGCGCTGGAGTAACTGCGCCTGGAGTTGCGCGCGTTCCTCCCGCTCCTGCTGCGCTCGCTCTAGCTCTGCGGTCATGGCGTTGAAGGCCACTCCGAGTTGGCCAATCTCATCGCGCGCCCAGACGCGGGAACGGTGGCTCAGGTCGCCCCGGGTGACGGCCCGAGCAGCGTCCACCAGTTCCAGGATGGGCCGGGTCAGTATCCAGGTCAGGCCGTAGGCCGCGGCGACGCCCAGCACAGCGACGAGGATAGTGGCCAGGAGCAACTGGTTAGTGGTACGCTGTACGGTGGCATCCAGCCGTTGCTCCGACATCCCCACCCGGGCCACGCCTGCGCGGCCATTGAAAATCGGCACGGCCACGTCGCGGATCAGGCCCTCCTCAGTGTCCAACGTTTTGAGGGCGTAGCGTTCATCGCCCTGGACCGGGTTGACCGCCAGCAGGTCGATGGGGAAACCCTCACTAAAGGAGTGGACCAGGACCTGACCATCGGCATCGAGGATGAAGACGTAGCGCAGGTCGGCATTGTTTTCGAGGGTGTCACGCAGGAATTCGTGCAGGGCGAACAGGTTGTTGGTGAGGATCAGGTCGGTGCTGCGCGCGGCCATGTCGTGGGCAATAGAAATGCCGCGTTTGACGAGTTGGTCGCGTAGCGTATATAACAAGGTCATCCGGACCTGGAACGTGAGGCCGAGACCGAGGAGGAGCACCAACCCCAGGGCGATGCCCATGATCTTGGTGCGCACGCCGACGGCGCCAACCACTGTCCAGATGCGAGACCAGCCAGTCATTCCCTCACCCCAACCCTCTCCCAGAGGGAGAGGGAGTCCCATGTGCCACCCCAACCCTCTCCCAGAGGGAGAGGGAGTCCCATGTGCCACCCCAACCCTCTCCCAGAGGGAGAGGGAGTCCCATGTGCCACCCCAACCCTCT
>JBBITV010000244.1:0-6173 GCA_037440585.1 Chloroflexota bacterium | reverse complement strand
TGATCCCCGTCTCCGGATAATCCACGTCGCCCCAGACAGCAGGCATTTTGATGCCGGCCATGTCTCGGATCAAGTGCCCGATGGCCATGCTGGATCGATCGGTCATCGTGCGGCCGTTGCGTTGCCGCACAATCTCCAGAAATTCGACGGACTTCAGACTCCGCTCCAACAGGTGTGTGATGTACCGCAGCAAGACGCGCTCCACTTCCTGCTCCGTTGCCGGGCTGAGCCGAAGTTGGGTGGCCTGGGCATAGTCCCGCGTCTGCAGGAACCGCAGCACCTTGAGCGCCGGCAACGATAACGGCACAGTGCCCCGCATCGGTTCGCCGCAGTGCGCGCAGACGACACCACCCAGGTCTGCAAGAAAGTACGCTGGCTGCGGTTCCAGCAACTTGCGGCACTCGACGCAGTAGAACAATTGCGGCTGGTAGCCCGTTAGACCGAGCAGTCGCAGCTCAAAATAGCGCGCCGTCAGTGCCATGTTGTTTGTCTGGCACAGCCAGCCAAGCGTTTCGAGTAGCAGGTCGAACAGAGGACGATTTTCGTTCTCGTCTTCGGCAAACTGATCGACCAGCTCGGCCACGTAGTAGCCGTAGGTTAGCCGTGGCAGGTCCTCGCGCAGCGGCAGAAAGGCATTGACGGTCTGCGCCTGGGTCACGATGTCCAGGTTGCGGCCCTTGGCGATGAGCAACTGGGTGTGGGTGAGCAACTCAACGTGGCCACTTTTGCGGCTCGTCGGGCGCCGCACACCCTTGGCGATTACACGCAGCTTGCCCCGCTCAGGCGTGAACAGAGTCAACAGCCGGTCCGCCTCACCAAAATCGTGCCGCTTGAGCACGACCGCTTCAGTTCGGTAACGTCGCGCGCGGCGAATGGGGCGATATATACCAACGGGTGGTCAGGCGGGCAAACGACCCGGGGGAACTTCGGGGAACGCATGGCAACTCGGGGCAACTTGTGGGGAGAACAGGCCCACGAGTTCCCCTGAGTTCCTCCGAGTTCCCGTGTCTCTCCTCGGCGCCAGGTTCCTCGCGCAGCAATTCAACTGCGTGAGGGATCGCCGGTAAGATTATCTCCAGGTTCTCCTGTACTGCCTTGGGGCTACCGGGCAGGTTGACGATGAGCGTCCGGCCACGGATGCCAGCCACGGCGCGGGAGAGCATCGCATGAGGCGTCTTCAGCAGGCTGGCGGCGCGCATGGCCTCGGTCAGGCCTGGCGTTTCACGCTCGATGACTGCACGCGTTGCCTCAGGTGTCACATCCCGCGGTGCTACACCCGTCCCGCCGGTTGTCAGGATCAAGTCCATCGTTCCGCCATCGGCCCACGTTTCCAGGGTTGCCTGAATATGGCGTTGATCGTCCGGGATGACGACAGCGAGGACTACCTCGGCGCCAAGCTTGCTCGTCACGATGTCTCGAATCAACGGGCCGCTGGCGTCTGGGCGCTCACCTCGGGCACTCCGGTCGCTGATGGTCACGATGCCTACTCGGATTGTCATCTCCTATAGATTTCCTCCAGATATTGGTGCCAGCCTTGCTCGAAGTCGGCGAGGTTGACCCCCAGTACTCTCGGGATAGTCTCTTGCAGAGGCCACTGCTGCCGCAGGACACGCAGCACGTCGGCAAACCGGCGTGCGCCATAGCGCCTGGCGATATAGTCGACGAGAGTGTCGGCCAGGCCAGCGTCTGCCGCAACATATCGGTCAAAGTCAGCCAACACTGGCAGGTTACCGGCTGCCAGTCGAGCCTTAAGCGCTGCAGTCTGCTCGGGATCACTGCCCCACTGCGACCTGGGCCGCAGCCGCGTCCTCACCTCCCAGCGGCTCATCGCATGCTTAATCCGATCTGCGCGCGGGCTCCTCAGCGCCAGATCTCGCAAGACGACCTGGTTGGCGGCCATGTCCACCACAGCAGACCCCACTTCCCAGGCCAGTATGTCAGCAGGCGAGTCGTTAACGGGGACAGCATTCAGTTCGGGCGAGGGCACCCGCAGCCTGTCGCGGCGTGGCGGTGAGAGCATCGCGAAGGTCGCAGGAACTACCTCCACCGTCACCTTACTACTCACATTGCCAGTAACACCGAAATCGCTGTTGACGTGCTCGTAAAACTCGTCGATCCGGCCGGCCAGCGTCTTGACCGCCTCTTCGTCGCGCTCGCGAAAACGGAGGCGAAAGTACTTCGTCTCCAGGTCGCGTTCGGCGCCCCAGAACGATGGAACCGGCGCGGTTTGTAGCCAGCGACCTTCTACCCGTCGATAGAAGCGCATCTGCCGTGCGGGCGGCGGGTCATTGCCAGGGTAAGCCAGCCGGATGGTGGCCAGCGCCACATCGCCCCGCAGGTCCACGTCCTCCACAATTGCAGTACTGGGCGAGTCGGTCGAGCCCCGCGCAGTCTGGATGCTCTCGCGCTGGCCGTTGAGCCACTGTGGGTCCGCTGTAGCATCAAGCAAGGTCGCATAGACTTCCGCATCGCCCCGTTGCCACACCCAGGTTTCCAGGTCGACCGAACGCTGCACGTCCGCACGGAGACGTGCAGCTCCTTCAGTGTAGTATTTCCAGACGACGGCGCCCGCGATCAGTACCCCCAGGGCGAGCACAATCAGCACCCGCCGTAGCCACGGGTGTGACCGGGGCTGTGCCGGCTCCAGTGGGGCCGTCGGCTCGTCCCAGGTTTCTCGATCCAAACGCCAGTCAAGCATGTCGATGACCACCTCGCGTTATTATCCAACGCAGAGACTGGTACAATTATGCCGCAAATGAGGAGGGAAGGCAAGACAAAAAGGCAAGACAAAATTGTCTATCCCCTGCTCGGCAACCTGACCTTGCAGGTTGAAAGGGAAATTGATGTGCCAGGTGTCTAATCTGACACTTGACAAACTCCCTCATCGGAGGTATAATCTTTTTGAGTGAGCACTCACTCATTAAGTGAGCACGTACTCAGACAGCTCAGGAGGAACGAGCGATGACTGATACGACCCCGACCCTGCGCGAGTTGCAGGCTCAGGAACGCGCCGAGCGGATCCTGGATGCCGCTGCGCAGGTCTTCGCCCGCAAAGGTTACCACCGCGCCACGACCAAGGAGATCGCTGCCGAGGCCGGCGTGTCTGAAGGCTCTATCTACAACTACTTTGAAAGCAAACGCGACCTGCTCCTGGCGATGATGACGCGCCTGGGCGAGATCCAAGACCTCCGCCAGACCCTCGCTCGAGCCCCGGTCAGCGACGATAGGGAGTTCTTCCGGCACCTGGTTCGGCGGCGGTTGAATCTGCTGTTGGAACGCAGGGAGCTGATCCAGGCTATACTACCCGAGATCCTCGTCGATCCGGAACTGCGACAAATGTTCTTCGAGCAATTTATCAACGGTGTCGCCGAGCCGTTCCGCCAGCTCTGGATAGCGCGCATTGCCATAGGCGCCGCCCGCCCGTTCGACCCGGACGTTGTGATCCGTGCGGTCATGGGGATGTTCTTTGGGCTTATGCTATTCGAGACAGGCGAGCAATCCCTCCTGACCCGTGACCCGGATCACGTGGCAGACGAACTGGTCAGCTTGCTGTTCGATGGGCTCGGCCCAGCCCGGAATCGGGAGGTGGTACAGTGAACGGCCGCACCTGGAGCATCATGCGCAAGGAGTTCATTCAGATCTTGCGCGACCCGCGCACGTTGGCGATCATGTTTCTGATCCCCATCGTCCAGCTCATCCTGCTGGGCTACGCCGCGACGACGGACATCAAGCACCTGCCCACCGCCGTCTGGGATGGCGACCGCAGCCCGCAGAGCCGGGCGCTGATCGATGCCTACCGCGCCTCAGACTACTTTGATCTACGCTACTTTCCTCAAAGTGAGGACGAGATCGGCCGCCTGATTGATCGAGGCCAGGCGCGCGCCGGGATGATCATTCGCGCTGGCTATGGCGACGATCTGCTCAAGTTTGGCCAGGCCGAGGTGGCCTTCATCATCGACGGCTCCGACCCGTCCGTGGCGAACGTGGCCCTGGCGGCGGCCCAGTCGGTTGGACAGGCTCAGGCCATCAAGCTCATCGAACGGCGAATGGGCCTGAGTGTATCAGCGATTCCCATCAACGTGCGGCCGCGGGTCTGGTATAACCCTGACTTGAAGAGCGCCAACTTCATGATCCCAGGTCTGATGGGGATGATCTTGCAGATGCTGACGACCCTGCTGACAGCGATGGCAATTGTGCGCGAGCGCGAACGTGGCACGATGGAGCAACTGATTGTCACCCCGGTGCGGCCGCTGGAGCTGATGATCGGCAAGATCGTGCCGTACATCCTGATTGCTTTCTTTGACTCGACGATGGTCCTGTTGATCGGCTCATTCTGGTTCGGGGTGCCCATCCGTGGCAGCCTGACGTTACTGATGTTGTTGATCACCTTGTTCCTGTTGACCTCGCTGGGCATGGGCCTGCTGATCTCGACGGTCAGCAAAACTCAGCAAGAGGCGATGATGCTGGCATTTTTCACGATGCTGCCGGCGATTTTCCTGGCAGGCTTTTTCTTCCCCATCGAAGCCATGCCCAGTTTCTTGCAGGCACTCAGCTATGTTGTCCCGCTACGCTACCTGTTGATTATCCTGCGGGGTATTATCCTCAAAGGTGTCGGACTGGAGGCGCTGCAAGAACCGGTCATCGCCCTGTCGATCTTCGGCCCGGTGCTCATGCTGATGGCGGCGCGCCGGTTCCGGAAGCGGTTGGCCTGATATCTCACGTGCGACTCTCACGTGCGACGCACCTCGGAGGTGCGTCGCACGTGAGATGCGGAGGACAATGAATGAGACACAAGATCGTGCCCTTAATAGTGGTGCTCGCCGTCTTGTTCGGCGGCGGTTACTGGTGGTTGGCAACCAGGAATCCGCAAGAGGGGACGTTAGGCCAAATTGCGCAGCAGTTGCCCGGGCGGCGCGCCCTGGCGGTGAATGAGATTGAGGCGTCTGGCACCATCGAAGCGGACATGGTGACCATCGCCGCCGAGGTCGGCGGGCGGATACAGCGGCTGGCGGTGGACGAGGGCGATGCGGTGCGCGCCGGTGACGTGCTGGTGCAATTGGACACGGCGCTGTTGGAAGCTCAGATCAAGCAGGCCCGCGCTGCTGTCAAGGCTGCCCACGCCCGCCTGGCCCAGGTGCAGGCCGGCCCTATGCGCGAGGAAGTGCGCCAGGCAGAGGTCGGGGTGGCGCAGGCGACGGCAGCCCGTGACGGCGCGCGCCAGGCGTACCAGGATGCGTTGGCGGCCCGCAGCAATCCCCAGGAACTGAACGCCCGCATTGATGCAGCTCGCGCGCAACTGGCCGCCGCCGAGCAGCAGCTCAGGGCGGCGATTGCCAACAAGGATGCTTTAGAGACCCAAAAGACACAGCTTGAGAGTTTCATGGAAAAGAATCCGGACCCATACTTTGAGATACACTTGACTTTGCCTACCGGCGCAAAGATCGACAAGAAATTCGATAACCCGCTGCGCGTGCCCCTGGGGACGGTTGCCAATCGCTGGTGGGCGGCATGGGAACAGGTCAATACCGCCCAGACCACGCGAGATGGCGCCCAGGCCACCCTCAACCTGCTCCTGACGATGCGCGCGAACCCGCTGGCGGCCAACGCCCAAGTGGATGCGGCCCAGGCACGCCTGGCCCAGGCTGAGGCCGATTTACTCCTGGCGCAGGCACGGCTCGCCGACGTCCAGGCCGGCGCTACTCCTCAGCAGGTACGGGTGGCCCAGGCTGGCGTGGCCCAGGCAGAGGCGGCGGTCAAGACGCTGGAAGTGCAGTTGGCCAAGATGACCTTGCGGGCGCCCGTGAGCGTCGCCGTGGTCAACCGCGCTGTCAAGGCCGGCGAAATGGCTGCACCCGGCGCGACCCTGCTCACCCTGGCCGACCTGGACCAGGTGACATTAGCCGTCTACATTCCCGAAGACCAGATCGGCCGTGTGGGCGTGGGCCAGCCCGCTCGCGTGAGCGTGGACGCCTTTCCTGGCAAAACCTACCAGGGTGAGGTCAGCTACATCTCGCCCCGCGCCGAATTCACGCCCAAGAACGTGCAGACCAAAGAGAGCCGCGTCGCTACCGTCTTCGCCGTCAAAGTGCGTCTGGAGAATCCGGACCATGAGTTGAAGCCGGGGATGCCGGCGGATGCGGTCATCCTGGGGAACTAAGGCCTCACCCCTACCC
>JBBITV010000243.1:0-6191 GCA_037440585.1 Chloroflexota bacterium | reverse complement strand
TACGATCTCCGAGCTATAATACTTACACTGTAAGTACACCTATCCCGGGGGGTCAGAATGGTCCGCAAGATCTTCAAGACCGGCAATAGCATAGTGGTCTCGCTCCCCAAAGACACGCTGGATTTTCTGGGGCTGGCCGAGGGGTCAGATGTTTCTATAGAGCTTGATCGGGAACGGCGCCAGATCGTCATTCGTCCGGTCGAAAGGACCTTTCGGGGTGTAGGCGAGACATTTGCTCGCCAGGTGGCCGAGTTCATCGAGCAGTACCGCCCGGCTCTGGAAGCCCTGGCCAGGAAGTGATTTACCTCACTCCCGAACAGGTCCTCTTCCTGCATGCCCGTCTGATCGAGGAAACCGGTGGGAGCCACGGAGTTCGCGACGTAGGCTTGTTGGAATCGGCAGTCGCACGTCCGCAAGCGACGTTTGAAGGGCAAGACCTCTACTCCAACCTTTACACCAAGGCGGCGGCGCTCATGGATTCCCTCATTCGTAACCATCCCTTTGTGGATGGTAACAAGCGCACCGGGATCGCGGCCGCCGCACTGTTTCTGCGACAAAATGGTCGCCGCCTCACAGCCACCAACCAGGAGCTTGAAGCCTTCACCCTTCACGTTGCCGAATCCAGACCGGAGCTGTCCGAGATCGCTACCTGACCCCCATTCACTCCAATCCGCACTTTGACGCCCGTCCGTTTCCCGGCGATCAACGTGGCACGTTGCACCACCTGAATCGGCTCTACAGGCCGAGGATCAGGCGGTTGTCGGGGTTGGGGGCTCTGAGGCCAGCCAGCACCTCGGCCAGCAGGAGTAGATCCGGCCGCAAGCCGGCGCCACCCCACTTGCGGGGGTCCTGCGTAGATCAGAATCAGGCTTTGGAGCAGCAATGTCTTACAGTGCCTGGCTTGCTGTCGTAGCAATACTTTCCATCTCGCGGATGAGAAAGGGCAGGTTAGGCGTCGAAAAACTCAGTTCGATACCCGCCGGCAAACGCCAACTCGCCACTCAGTTCGGCAAACTGGCGACCTCGCCGGATCACAACCAGCGTCGAGCGAAGAATAGAAGCGAACTGCTGCGGGAGCGTGTAGACGGAGCGTTCGTACTCAGCCAGGGAGGAGAATGGGTTCATGGCGCGCCGTCCTGGCGATCAGACTGGCCACCGAGTCAGTTTCAGCCCGCAGCCGGACAATGGCCGCCCGATACTGTTCGCGTCGGTGCAGCCACAGTTTGTATGCGCTGGCCCACACTGTCCAGTCCCGTACCCAGGCATCGTCAGGCGGTTCCTCGCCATTCACATATGCCTCGTAGAAGGTTTCAGACAGCACATTGTATTTGCGCTCATAGGCGCGCAGTTCGTCCTCAAGCGCATAGATGTCCTGCAAAATGTCGTCGAGCATCATGGCGGTTCTCCACAACTAAAACGTTGCACCATGCAAAACGAATTGTACACCCGCCGGACAGATCGGTCAATCGGTGATAGAGGGGAGTTATGCTGTTCGATGGAGATACCGAGAGCTATCTCCATTACCTTCATCGCTGGCCCCGTCCCCATTAGCTGGCCCGTCCTCCGCCAACCGCCGCCATCCGGCTTCCACTGCCGGTCGGCCAGCATGTGGCTGGCCGATCGCCACCGTGATTGTAGCACGCTCCTGTGCATCCCGTTAATGATGAAGTAGCTCGCCTTCGTGTCCAGACGGTCGAAGGGCTCGATATCCCTGGCAACCGAACCGAACAAAGCCAGTGATTTCACGCCAAAGCGCCGAAGTTCTGCCTTGTGCTCGGCCAAAAGTCGAATAATCTCATCCCGTCGCATTCATTACTCCACCATAGCAGTGTTGCTTGCTGAAGTTCCAGCACCGGATGTATTATACTATCGGGTCCGCCGCAGAGCAAAGAGCGATGCCCTCTTGCCCCCAACTGCCACGTACACGGGTGCCGTCGGGGCCGCCACCAAGGTCGTAGGGAAGGGGATCAGCGATGATAACTACTATGGGGATTCTCCTGCTTTGGTTAGTACCTCCAGATACACCTCGTGGTTCATCCTGAAGTCGGTTTGCCGAAGCTGATCGAGCCACGGCTTCACCTCCTGGATCAGGCCAGCACCCTTGGCTATCAAGAGAATGCCAAGGGTCCCGGTTACATTGAGACCGATGTAGCGTGCTTTCTTTCTGGCTTTCAAGTCGTCCAGGAGGAGATGACTCGCGCCCAGTTCTTTGGCTAGAACGATCGATTCGCTCTCCCCGGGGCCCAACTCGTCACGCAACAGATCCACCGCCAGGCGATCTTGTACCTCAACTCTCTTGATCCAGGTAGCTTCGGCTGTTTCTTTGGCCCCTGGTTGTCCTGCCCCATCCACGACAACCTCTGTATAGACCGCTGAGGCAATGGATAGCTCGCCAAACAATTGCTGCAAGAGGGAGAGTTGGCCGATCTCGGCCAGGGCGATCAGTGGCCCTGAATTCGACACAATCTCAGCCAAGATCTCTGTCCCTTTGCCAGGCCTCGACTGACTTGAACTCCTCTGCCAGCTCTTCCGCAGAATAGGCGAAGTACGGAATACCTTTGCGGGCGAGAGTGCGAATGAAATCGCGCCTGGTTATGCCCAAGAGCTCAGCGGCCTTACCTGAAGAGATTTTCCCTTCCTGGTAGAGGCCAATCACCAGAAACTCCTGGATGTTCTGAATGGCTTGAGCCTGGGCTAGCCCTAGTGCGGAAAAGACTTCCCGGGGCAGTTCAATCGAAACTTGTACCGTGTCCATCTTGCCACTCCTCTACAGCGGTAGGTATACAATCTCATTCGCCACGTCTGCTGGTTCACCGGCCTTGGCTATGATTTCTAAGTCCCGAATGCACTCTCCCACTGAAATCCGGGTCGGGTGCGCAAAAACCAGACCGGCAAATGAGCCTCCTGCCCGCTGTCGTCGGGTTGCCTCGCGCAGCATGTCGGCATCAAATGAAAACATCACGCGACCCAGTTCTGCCGCGCGATCGAGTAGAACTGCATCATCTGTCTCCCTGTGCTCGTCCTCCTGGGCCGTCAAAACGTCCACAGCACGAATGCGCAGACCGACCGTGATGGAGTTGGGTACGTGTTCATTCATGTAGAAGGCCAGCGACATCAGATCAGCCCCTGCATTTTCAGGCGGATGACCAGCGCAGGGAGTTTGGCTTTCTGGCGGAGCTCGTCTATATACTGGACGTCCTCTTCAATCGCCTGTTCTATCTCCGCCTGGTGATCGGCATAATATGCCAGTGCTGAAAATATCTGTCCAAGAGTCAAATAAGGATGATTGACGAGCAATTCTTCCGGGCTCCACCCCCAAGCCAGCCGTTCCGCAACCAGTTCCTTCACCCTCATTGTCGTGCCGGCAATGGTGGGCGTGCCCTGTTCATTGAGCACCACGTGTTCGTATCGAGTTTCGACAAACATGATTGGGCCTGCCTTTTCCAATGGACAACGAATCAGCGGCTGGGGAGTGATGCTTATTCGTTGATTAGTTGACTATTCGTTTCCGTCAAAGTCTGCGTCAGTTGGTGTCCAGAAATATCTGGCTATCGGTAGGATTGTCGCTCATGCGAGCTCTGGTTCGTAAAGTTCTTCGTGTTCAACCAGTTCGTCCACAATCTCGGCGTTAAGTCGCACCCGTCTCCTGGCGACTACAGGCACGATAATGAGCTTCTCTGACTCAGTTCGTAATTAAATCTCTTCCCCATCGGCCAGACTCAAGATTTCCATGAGTTGTTGGGGAATCCGGATCACCCCCCAGTCTTGATGCGCTCCCTGACTACCTCCATGCTCCTCACCTCCGATGGAAAGCTTACGACTGGACACTTACGATACAACTCTGATTATAGCAGGTTAAAGATCAAAAAGCAACGGAGGGGGCTGGACCGCCTCCGGCCCGTTCTGCGCGAGACCGGGCGCCGTCCGGGAGAGGCTGAACAACGTGATGCCCAGGACCATCGCGAGGACCAATGCGGAACCAAAGCGTCTCATGAGCACACCTCCTGGGAGCCAAGCCTGCCTATTCTCACATGGCGTGACGTGGTATCACATTTAGAAAGCCAGCGCCATCAGCTCAGCCTTTTCGGTTCATTGGGCCGGGCTCTCCGGTGTGCCCCGGCGCTGTCGCCCTTGCGCCACTTCCAGCCGCTCAACTCGCTCGAAGAGCTCCTTGAGCAGCAACAGGATCTGGCCGATAGCCTGCTCCTCGGTAAGCTTATGGTGCCCCCAGCGGCGGATGATCTCTTCTAACCCATAGCTGCTCATTGGATCCCTCCTATGCGACACGTTACCGTGTGGCTCAGTGTCTGATAATAGCGCAGACTACGCTGCGCCATACAGCATTATACACGGTAACGATAATTTTGTCAAGGGGTTTTCGAAGGAATTTGGGGCCAGTTTCAAACTTCGGTGTGGCCGACGTCGTAGGGGAAGGCCACGCGCTCGGCGATGAGGGTCAGGAACTTAGACGACGCACGGCTGGGCTCATATTTTCCGACTTCCCATTCGCTGATCGTCTGCTGGCGCATGCCAAGCTGGTCGGCCAGCTCAGCCTGGCTGACGCCCATGTGCTGGCGCAGCGCCTTCACCATTGCACCGTTCCAGAGCAGGTGGCCCCTTTCTCGGCGTACACGAAAAGTGAGCTGGGGCTTACGAAATGTGACCGTTTGCTCTGCCAGGTCGAGTGCAACCGCGTGATACCCGGCGCCGACCCAGGCCGCCGCTTGCGGGCTGCCGCCGTGGCGATTACTCCACCAGGCGCGACTGGTACGCGCAGAGGGCGGCAGGCTGGTGCCCAGAACCTTTTCGATCTCGGCAAACGTACAGACCACCTCGCCGGTGCCGGCCGCGCACAGGTATCTGTAAAGCGGGTGATACTTGCTGCCTTCTTTCATCCGAACTGTTAGGGCGTGACCTGTCAGTCAACATGATCTGCGACGACTTGCCGCAGACCTCATTATAGCCTTGGCCGTAAGTTGAGTCAACTGCAAGAGTTTTGAGGATTAGCAGCGACCCACCCCGGCCCACGATCTCGATGGCCTCCACCAGGGCCCGGCTGTGAATCTGGAAGTCCTCTTTCTGCTGAAGAATCGTGCTAGTCCTGGTCGTGCAAGCTCGCCGGGAGTACTGCACCCCGATTCGGGGCCAGGCTCAGGCTGGTTACCGGCGTGTAGTCGACGCGCCAGGCGGAGACGTCGCCGTTGGATGGCACCAGCCCGCCGCCGACCGGGTTGGCCTGGTAGTAGGTGCTCCCCAGGTTGAGGATTCGGGTCGTATCCATCCGGCAGATTCCAGCCGGTGATTGAGGACGAGGCAGCAGCGACACGGGCCGAGGCCATCACACGGCTGATCTTGTGCAGCGGCAAGGTTTATGTCGACCTCGCGACGAGTGACCTGCGACGCCAGAGCGAGGCGGTCGCGCTGGTACGGGTCGAGCAGCTTTACCCGTTCCCGGCAGCGGAGATCGAATCGGTTATCGCCGAATATCCAAATCTGGATGAAGTTCTGTGGGTCCAGGAGGAGCCTGAGAACATGGGCGCCTGGACCTTCGTCCAGCCGCGATTGCTGGACTTGCTGAGGGATGGCCTACCGCTCCGCTACGTTGGGCGTCCCCGCCGCGCCAGCCCGGGCGAGCCGATCGTCGAGCTCGAAACGGAGAAGATCAACCTCGAGGTCTCGTCGGACGTGCCAGGCGTGCTCGAACGGATCGAGCGGCAGACCGGCGAGATCGTGCGACCGGGTGACGTGCTTGCCATGGTTGCGGAGCGCACGGACGGCGGTGGCCCGGCGCCGCGTCTAACCGAAGCAGAAAAACCAGCACCGAAAGCAGAAGCTCCGCCCGAGCCGGCACAGGCAGCTAAGGCGACTGCTGAGACTCGCCCCGCCCCCGAAGCGCCTGAAGTGACGCCGGTAGCCCGCCGGTTGGCGGCGGACATGGGCATCGACATCTCGAAAGTGAGAGGCACCGGACCCGGCGGCCGGACGACCAAAGAGGACGTGCTGGCGTATGCCGAGCAGCAGCGGAAGCCCACCCTCTCCCCCGTCCCCTCTCCCTCTCAAGGAGAGGGGGGCACGCAGCTAACTCCTCTCTCCCTTCCACCGAGTGAGGCAGGCGACGTGCGACAAACTCCCCTCTCCCTGGCAGGGAGAGGGGTCGGGGGAGAGGGTCTAGCGCCTGCAGTAGACCGGCG
>JBBITV010000242.1:0-6198 GCA_037440585.1 Chloroflexota bacterium | reverse complement strand
CTTCAACGCGGTGTTCTTCCTCCCTATTCTCGCCGGTTACGTCTTTGGCGCCGATTTTGGGTTTCTGCTTGGGGCGCTCAGCCTCTTCGTTTCAGCATTGTTGACCGGCGGCGTGGGGCCATGGCTGCCGTTCCAGATGTTCGCTATGGGCTGGATCGGTCTGAGCGCGGGCTGGCTGCCGGACCTGCGCCGCTGGCCCCGGGCTGAGGTCGTCGTGCTGGCCGGGTTCGGGACGGTGTGGGGGCTGCTGTTTGGCGCGATCATGAACTTGTGGTTCTGGCCGTACCTGGCGCCGGGCGCCGCGGCCGGGGCGACGTGGCAGGCGGGTAGCAGTTGGCTGGACGGACTTGCCCGCTACGCCGTGTTCTATCTGACGACCTCCCTGTGGTGGGACGCGTGGCGGGCAGCCGGCAATGCGGTGCTTCTCCTGGTGGCTGGAGTGCCCACGCTGCGGTTGCTGCGCCGCTTTCGCCGCCGTTTTCTCTACGAGATCCCCACGCAATGACCACAAAAAGCCTTGCGCAAAACCCGCATTTGGTGTACAATAGAAATGCCTAACTGAATTGTGCGCTCAATGGTGTCGCCGAGAAGTGTGCAATCAATTCTTCAGAGGCGACCTTTTTGTCCTCGCTCGTCATCCAAGCCACGGGCCGCCCACCATACTTGCACTGGCGGTTGACACCAAGTTTCGTGTTTCGAGTTCCGCGTTGCGGGCTTTTTGGATACGAAACCATCTCTCACTACTCGAAACCGGAAGAAACTGGCGTGCAATATGGCGGGCGTTTCTCGTTTACTGGTCGTAGAGGTCTCTTATGCCTAAGGCAGGTGCGCCAACCATCGAAGGGCTGATTCGCAAGCTCAATACCTATTTGCCTAACGGCAGCGAAGCCCTGGTACGTAAAGCTTACGATGTCGCCAATCAAGCCCACAGCGGCCAGACACGCTTCTCGGGTGAGCCCTACATCTGGCACTGCCTGGCCGCTGCGGACATCCTGGCCGACATGGGCATGGATGCGCCAACCGTTGCGGCTGGCCTGCTGCATGACGTCGCGGAAGATACACCTGTCAATGTCGAGGAACTACGCCAGACCTTCGGGGACGAAATTGCCCGGCTGGTCGAAGGCGTCACCAAACTAACGCGCCTGGAAGCGCGCAGCCCAGAAGATGCGGAGGCCGAAAGCCTCCGCAAGATGTTCCTGGCCATGGCGGAGGACATCCGCGTCGTCCTCATCAAGCTGGCCGACCGGCTGCACAACATGCGTACGCTTGGCTCGCTTCCGCCAGCGCGCCGCAAGCACATCGCCCAGGAGACTCTGGAGATCTTCGCGCCCCTGGCCAATCGTCTTGGGATGTGGCAAATCAAAGCAGAGCTCGAGGACCTGGCCCTGCGCCATTTAGAGCCTGACCGGTTCGAGGAAATCCGCCGTCTTCTAAACCAACGCAAAGTGCAGCGCCAGGCTTACATCAACCGTGTGATCGACATCCTGAAGCAGAAACTTGCCGAAGAAGGCATCCAGGGCGATATCACCGGCCGGCCCAAGCACATCTACAGTATCTACAGGAAAATGCAGCGCAAGGGCGTCGGCTTCGACCAGATCTACGACGTCCACGCCATGCGCATCATCGTGCCTGAGGTGCGCGACTGCTACGCCGCTCTGGGCATCGTCCATGCCATGTGGCGGCCTATCCCCGGCGAATTCGACGATTACATCGCCTCGCCCAAGGAGAACCTGTACCAGTCCCTGCACACGGCGGTTGTCGGCCCGGAGGGGCGCCCGCTGGAGATCCAGATTCGCACGCCAGAGATGCACCAGGTGGCGGAGTACGGCATTGCTGCCCACTGGCGCTACAAGGAGCAGCGCAAGCCGCGCGACGCCTCACTGGAAGAAAAGATCCGCTGGCTGCGCCAGCTCATGGAATGGCGGCGCGAGATCTCCTCGGCCGAGGAGTTCGTCACCTCCCTCAAAACCGACGTCTTCCAGGACCAGGTCTATGTCTTCACCCCCAAGGGCGACATTATCGACCTGCCAGCTGGTGCCACGCCCATCGATTTTGCCTACCACATCCACACTGACATTGGCCACCGCTGCCGGGGCGCGAAGGTCAACGGCCGCATGGTCCCGCTGGACTATCAACTCAAGACGGGCGACCAGGTAGAGATTATCACCGCGAAGCACGGGAACCCGAGCCGGGACTGGCTTAACCCCCATCTTGGCTTCGTCAACACCTCGCGGGCCAGGGAGAAAATCCGGCAATGGTTCCGGCGCCAGGAACGCGATGAGAACATCGCCGAGGGGCGCGAGGTTCTGGATAAGGAACTGCGGCGGCTCGGCCTGGAGCGGGAGAGTTACGAGGAAATTGCCAAACTGTTCAAGTACGAAAAGGTTGATGACTTCCTGGCCGCTATTGGCGCGGGTGACATCAACCCGCAGCACATCAGCACCAGGATTGCTGAAAGCCAGGAAGTAGAGGAAGAGCTGGCGCTGCCAGAGGTGGCCCCACCGCGGCCGCTTGCGGTCGAGGGCGTCACGGTTACAGGGGTAGGGGACTTGCTGACCCGCGTCGCCCAGTGCTGCAACCCGCTCCCTGACGATGACGTGATCGGCTTTGTAACTCGCGGCCGGGGCATTACCATTCACCGCCGCGACTGTCCAAACATGCTACACGCGGACAAGAATCGCAAGATCGAGATCCGCTGGGGCTCGGATAACCACCAAACCTACCCGGTCCTGATCCGGGTCATGGCCTACGACCGTCCCGGCCTCGTCCGCGACATCGCCGACATTGTCGCGGGCGAGGGGGTCAACATGGCTGCTGCCAGTGCCATCACCAACAAGAAGGACCATACCGCCGTCGTTACGGCGACGCTGGAGGTGCGTAGCATGAACCAGCTCAGCCGTATCCTGAATAAGGTCGACCGGCTGCCGAATGTGGTGGAAGCGCGCAGGCAAGTGGGGTAGTTGGCGTTTTACGGAGTTGGCGTGGGTGCAACGACCGTTGGAATACGTGGCGGGGCCGCCGGGCGTGCCGCCGTCGGCATGGGCGGCACTTTATCCTGGCTGAAGAAGCGCTGAATGTTGCTCTCGAGCTTACGCTGGTTGAGCCACTCACCAAACACCTGGCTGCGCTTTTGGTCAAGCTGATCGGGTGTCAGCGGGCGGTTGTCCTCGCGCTCCAGGACCTTGATCAATTGCCACCGCCCGCCGGTTTGCACCGGCTCGCTGACCTGACCCACAGGCAGGCTGAAGGCAATTCTGTCTACATCCGGGTCGCGCTCGCCAGCGATGATCCAGCCCATATCGCCGCCCTTCTCCTTGGTGACCGTATCCACAGAAACTTCAGCCGCGACCCTGGCGAAGTCCTCACCCGCCGCCAACCGCTCCTGGACCTTCTTCACGTCCTCTTCCTTATCGACACTGATCGAGGCGATGTGCGCTTGCTGGCCAGTCCCGGGTACATCGGCACTCAGCGCGTTACGCATCTTACGGCGCAGGGCCTCACGCCTCAGTTGCTCGCGATAATCTGCCTCCGACATGCCGGTCTTTTCTTGCAAGTCCTTCAGAAACTGGGTGTACTCCTGCTTGAATTGTTCTTCGGTGACGGGCACGCGCGTCGGTTCGGGTACCGCCGTCGCCGTGATTGTTGCCGACGGCTCGACGGTCGGCGTCGGCGCGGGGGGGAGCGGGGTGCGTTCGAAGCCGAAATCAAGTTCGATGGCTTCCTGGATTTCCTGATTGGTCACTTCCACTCTGTACTGGGGAGCGGCCTGGCGCAACAATTCATCCTCGATCATTAACTCAAAAACTTGCTGCGGGAGCTGTTCGCGCAAATATTGGTCGATCTGGGGGCTCTCCAGGTTTCCGAAACGGCGCGCAAGCTCGGCGCGCTGAAATCGCACCTGCTTCTGGAAAGCCGTCGTCGAAAGGTTGACGCCGTTGACAATCGCGATGGGGGCCTGACTCTTGCCGACGGCCTCCTGGTAAAGGCCCACGCCCAGCACGGCCAACAGTAGGGTAATGATGGCGCCAACCCCAACGAGGATACGACGTTCCTGCTGGCGTGACTTCGCCGTGCGGGCCATCTCCTTGCGCGTGACACCCACAACCTTCTTTTTTGTGCGTTTAGCCATGCGTGATGAGTCCTTTTGCGTGTTGCGTGAAAGATCACAAAGATCACATAGAAGGGGCATAGGAACCTTGCTTCCTATGCCCCGCGAGCTCTACTCCGGACTGGCCCGGGCTAATCGCCGCGAATGTGCTCCGAAGTAAATGGCAACAGGGCCAGGTGCCGGGCACGCTTGATGGCTCGAGCGATACGGCGTTGCTGGGTGGCATTGGCCCCGGTCTTCCGGCGAGCCTTGATCTTGCCGCGCTCTGTGAGGAATCGCTGCAGGAAGTCGACGTTCTTGTAGTCAATTTCCTCGGTCCGTGGCGTGATGCTGGGGGGCCGGCGGCGTGTGCCAGCCTTCCGGGCGACCGGCATGCCGCGCTCCCCCCGATCGCCGCGATCAACTGGTGGAGCCACCTGCTTCTGTCGTGGTTGACGCCGCTCCCCGCGCTCCTGCTTCGGCTGTGGCTGCGCGGCGCGCGGCGCCTGCTCATTTCTTTCTTCTGCCAAGGGTGTCACCTCTTCTCAATCATTAGAAGGAGTATTCCTCCTCTTCTGTGGTTATCTCTTCAGTCTGTTGCTCGTTCCGGTAACGAGGGTCCAACAGGATCATCTCATCCGCAACAATCTCAGTGCGGTAGTGCTTCTGGCCGTCTGGCCCTTCCCAACTTCGCGTCTGCAAGCGGCCCTCAATGTATACCTTGGACCCCTTGCTCAGATACTGGCTGCAAATCTCTGCCAGGTCACGCCAGGCCACGACGTTGAACCATTCAGTAGCTTCGCGCCGCTCTCCATCGGCCGTGACCCAGGTGCGACTGGTGGCCACGCTGAAGGAAGTAACTGGTTTTCCACCAGGAGTGTAGCGCATCTCTGGATCCCGACCCAGGTTCCCAATGATCATAACCTTATTCAAGCCTCGCGACATCTCAGACTCCTTTGCCTAGTCCTGGCTCCAGACCCGCAATCCCTGTTACTCGTCCAGCCGTACAAGCAGGTAACGCAGGACATCCTCGTTCAATTTCAGCTTCTGCTCCAATTCGGGGAGGACTTTGGGTTCAGCCTGCAAGCGTAAGACGGGGTAATAGCCTTCGTGCGCTTTGCGGATGGGGTACGCTAGCCTGCGCCGCTTCCACGGCTCGGCGGCGGCGATCTGTCCTGAGTCGTTGATCAACTGGCCGACCTGGGTCACCTGCCCTCCACGCTCGGTAATCGTTGTGGAGACCTGCTCGACCAGTCCCTTCACGCCCTCGTCCTCCAAGCCGGGCTGGAGGACCATAACCAACTCGTAGTCGCGCATCCGGTGTGATGCACCTCCTTTCCCTGGGATTGCCCCGGGCCGGTTGGCTGGCGACCCGGAGCGAAAAGGTAAAAAAGTGGATAGGGACAAGAGCCAGCGGCCTCGAACCCTATCCCAGATTTCAGCGCCGGTAAATATACCACAGGTAAAGGTTTTTTGCAAATTTGTTTACTCGAGTCCCCTCTGAGTTACGACCTTCTTTTAACCCGGCTTTTACCCCAGTTAGATCACGCCGTGTTAAGATAGGCAATGCATTGGACATGTTCCCTACCCGAGCGCCTGCATGACTCGACTGGATAACCCGGTTGAGCGAGAGGAGGAGACTCTGTGATACGTACATTTAAACAATTCAAGAAGTCACTCTCCGCCGTGTCGCTTGTGATCCTTACCCTTTTTGTAGTATCCTCCTTCGACCTGCTACCCCAACGGGTCTATTCGCAATCACCCGATCAGCCTACACCCACCGCAACCTTTCCAGCCGTCGGTTCGCTGCGCTTGATTGGAGTCCCTTTGTCCTTCGGTTCCCTCCCGGTTGGCTCATACCGGAATGTCGATTTTCTGATTGTCAATGCCAGCAGCCCGCCGGTCCCGGTAACCGTTTTGGATATAACTTTGAGCAACACCACCGATTTTGCCATTGTCCGGCCGGAGTCCTTCCGGCAGACGCTTCCCGCTGGAGCTGTCTTGGTCGTGACGGTTCGTTTCCAGCCGGCCAGTCAAGGCCCACATGCGACCCAAGTCGCAATCTACAGAACTGCACTCTTCTCCCCGACCGTTTTCGTCCTGCGTGGCGA
>JBBITV010000241.1:3246-6211 GCA_037440585.1 Chloroflexota bacterium | reverse complement strand
GCGTGCCACGCCCAGGCCGGCAGAGGGGCTATCAGGCCCAACCAGTCCAGCGCCTGCTCCAGCGGATGTCGCAGAGGCGTTGGCGGCAACAGATTGGCCTCCCGCAACAGCGCGTGTAGCGCGGCCCACTCTTCTGTACACTGGGGGCAGGCTGCCAGGTGCCGTAACACCCGGCGTCGCTCCCAGGGTGCCAGCTTGCCTTCCACGGCTGCGGCTAACGTTGCTTCCGAAAGGTGATTGACTGAGCGCAAAATGTTTCTCTCCGCTTATGGTTCTCATATAGTTAGTGGCGATTTCGGAGCAAAACGTGACAGCCCACTGTCCGGATTGGGGAAATTCACTCAGCTTCAGATAGCGCCTGCCGCACCCGACCGATGGCGCGGGGCTTGCGCTGGCGCACCGCCTCAGCCCGCCAGGGGCGATGGTGCAGGCGGCTCAGCATCTCGGCAATCTCGTCAGTGGTGTAGCCGGCAGCTCCAAGACACAGCATGAGGACATCTGTGGGGGACAGGACTTGTTGGATCACGGCCCATGTTTCGGCGTACGATGCCTGCCTGTCGGCCACACTCGAGAGTTCCTCTACCAGCTCAGGGTTACCGAGCACCAGAGACCCAGGCTCATAATGCAGGTGGGTTGCGACTCGCAGCACGATCGTTGCCAGGTAGGTGCTGAGACGGCTACGGCCAGCAAACTGGCGGAGGGCGCGGCACTGGTCGCGCAGGAGTTCGGCCAGCACCTCTTGGGCAACATCTTCTTGCGCACCTGCATCGAGCCAACAGGTTGCGGCCAGTGCGCCGATGAGCCGTTTGATCAGACCCGTGAGGGCATTCCACGCTTCATCGTCACTTTGCAGGCAGAGATCAACCAGTTCCTGATCCGTATATGCCACGACGTAAGCTCCGGCTGCGACAACAAATGCGTCTATCCGTCCATCAATGAATCAATGACTCGTAAGCGACAAAAAACGCCAGCCTCAGGGCACGCAAGGGTGCAGCCTTGGGAGGCTGAATTGTGCTTGTGGACACCGGGGCAGGTGCGAAGCCTGCCCCGGTATTCTCTCACTTGTTGCGCAGGATGAGCGGCAGGTAGACGCTGTATCGCACGGTGATGTAGTTGGGGCGAGTGATGGTGCTGGTGTCTATCCCATCGCTCACGGTAAGCGTGACGGTGTAAACCCCTGCTGCTGTGTAAATGTGGGTGGGGCTGGTCAGCGTGCTGGTGATGCCATCGCCGAAGCCCCACAAGCTACTGGTGTAGTCGCCGCTGGAGGTGTTGGTGAAGGTCACCGTCAGGGGCGGCACACCTGCGGTAGGGCTGGCGGTGAAGCTAGCCGTGACCACCGACTTCCGCCACACCTCCCCGCCGTTGGCATCGTTCCAGGTGCCGATATACAGGCAGCCGTTGAAACTGGCCACCGCGTTGTCCCAGTACGGATGAGCGTTATTGCTGTCGCCCAAGCCATCCGGTCCCACTTGCTCCCAGTTGGTGCCGTCGGAGGTGCGCCAGACCTCCATCCCGGTGGCGCGGTTGTAAGTGAAAGCGTACAGTGTATTGTCGAAGATCAGCAGCGAGTAGATGCCTTGGTTTTCGGTATCCCCGAAACCCTTGGCAACGGGCACCGGCTGCCAGTCGGTGCCGTCACACTGTTGGCAGCGCCAGAGTTCGCCCCCCGGGTTGTCACTGTTCGCGTAGTTGTAGGTGCCGGCGTACAGGTAGCCGTTGAAGGGTTCCAGAGCCGTGACGACATAGTTGTAGGGATCACCAAAGCCGTCGCTGTTGACCTGGGTCCATGTCGATCCGTCGCTGGTGCGCCAGACCTCAGCTCCGGAAGCGAAGTTGTCGGTGCCGGCGTACAAATAGCCATCGAACTCCTCGAAAGTGACCACCGCCCTGTTGCCGGCATCGCCAAAATCATTGGTGACGACGCGCGTCCAATCCCCTGCGATGCCCGTCCTGCTCCGCCAGATTTCTGCTCCACGGTCGTCGGCATAGCTCCAGGTGCCCGCGTACAGCGTGCCGTTGAAGACGGTGAAGCGGAAGACCTCGCCGTTGCTGGGCACGCCGAAGCCCTTGTCGGCGATGCGCGTCCAGTGCTCCCCATCGGCGGAACGCCACACCTCGCCGCCGCGGGTGCGATCCTCACCGTAGTCATAGTTCCAGGTGCCGGCAAAGAGCTTGCCTTTGAACTCGATCAGGTGGTCGATACCCACGTTGCGCCCAGAGCTGAAGCCGTCGGTGATGACGGCGGTCCATCCGGCGTCGCCCAAGCGCCAGAGTTGGGCGCCGGTGCTCCGGTTGTAGGTGCCGGCGTACAGTTGGCCGTTGAAGGAGGCCAGGCTCAGGACACCCATGTTCCGAGGAGACCCGAAGCCGTTGATGTTGCTCTGCACCCAGCCCGGCACGCCGGGGGCGAACTTCTGGACGCGGTGGTTCTCGGTGTCTGCGATGTAGACATTGCCCGCCGGGTCCACAGCCACGTCCGCGGAACTGCCGCGCAACTCCCCGGTGCGACTACCCCCAGCCCCACCGATGGTCGTCAGGTAAGCTCCACTGGAGTCAAGGACCTGCACCCGATCACCGTCGGCCACGTAGATGCGGCCGGCCATGTCCAATGTGATGCCTGTCGGGTAGCCGAAGTGGTCGAACTCTCTGCCCCACTCACCGGTTACCCCGATGGTGTGCACGTAGGTCCGGTTGCGGTCAAACACCTGAACGCGGCGATTGCTGTTGTCGGCCACGTAGATGTTACCCTCTGCATCCACAGCCACATCCCATGGGTTGTCGAAGTGGGCGTTGTCCGAGCCTGGCACACCCGTCTCGCCCAGGGTGGCCACGTAATTCCGGTCGCTGTCGAAGACCTGTACCCGGTGGTTCCAGGTGTCGGCCACGTAGATGTCGCCGTCAGGGGCGACGGTGAGGCCAAACCAGTTGCTGAACTGGTGATCACCGGTGCCGCATCCGGTGC
>JBBITV010000241.1:0-3210 GCA_037440585.1 Chloroflexota bacterium | reverse complement strand
GGACACGGCAAATGCCCGCGTCGGCGACGTACACCCGTCCCACCCGCTCCAGCATTCCATGCCAAGCCCAATTCACTCATGCGGCTACCGTTTGAGTTAAACTTGATCACGTGGTGAGCCCCCTGGTCAACTACCCAGATGTTGCCATCCTCATCTACCCCCACGTCTCTCAGGTATGACAGGGTGATTCCCGCTACGTCTTGGATACCTGCCCTGCCTATCTGCATCAAAAAGCTGCCATCACTGGTATACTTGAGAGCACGGCGGCCACTACCTTCTGCAATCCAGACGTGGCTGCCATCAGTGCCAACACCGACAGGGTTGTTTAGGTGATCGGGGTCGTCAAAGTAGGGCACCTCCGTCTGGCCAAAGGTCTGCAGGTAGCGGAAGCTCAGCCCGGGCTGGCCCAGGGGGATATCTGAGTTGACCGCCTGGGCGCTCACGTCTGCCGGAGCCACAGGCTGTCGAAAGGGCGTCTCGCTGTCCCAATTCCAGGCCGGTATCGGTTGGGGCGGCAGCTCGCCGCGTTGTGGGGCAACGGGCGACTCCGGTCCCTGCGCGACGAGGGGTAGGGGTGAGGGCTCATCCACCAATCTGCGCAGGTAGTCCGGCTCGGCCCAAGCGACGCCGGAGGCTTTGGCGAGGGCCTCGACGACGGCGTAGATGTCAGGCGCTTTCCCCTCGCCCTGCGCCTGCATCGGCGCCGCAGCCGGGTCCAGATAGGCCCGGTACCACCGACTGAGGTCAGGCTTTGGCAGACGCTCGCCTTCCGGCGAAACGACGACCTCTCCAGGCTTCGGCGCGCGGGCCCCGGGAAAGGCCGGCTCCAGGCGGGTGACGCCTTGCGCGGAGAGGGCTTCGTTCAGCGCGGCTTCTGCGGTCCAGGCCCCCTTCTGCTCCAATTGCTGGATCCTCACCCGGGGCGCCAGCTTGACCAGCACCCAGCCGGTCTCGAACTGGCAGCCGCCCGGCGGGCAGGGGTACTCGCGGTTACGGCGCTCGTCGAAGGGGGAGTAGGCGTGCTGGGGGATGCCCTCGGCCGGGTCGGTGCGTTGAGGGCCGTGGCGGTCGGGGCGGATGGTGCCGTCGTGCGCGGCCACCTGGGCGGGCCACTTGCCCTGGCGGATGGCGGCTGGCAGGGTGTCAGGTCGCGTGGGGGCTGGCTGGTTGGCCTGAGACTGGGCGGGCGCGGGGAGAGAGCCCAAGGCTACGGCCAGCAGCAAGCTAGCCAGGAAGATGACGGTCAACAGGCGGATGGATTGGCGAACCATGATGCACCTCCGGGTGTGATTGCCTTCGAGGGGGACAGGCTGCGTTTGAGAGCGGGCCTTGCGCTTTTTCTGAGAAGGGGGATGCTGGCGAGGTACCTCGCCCTGATCGGCGGAGAGTGGGCAGCGCGAGGCAGCATGGCCAGAATGGCATTTAGGCCGAGGATGAGGGGTAATGCGAACGTTCGTCGCATGACTCTCTCCTTGCATGAGAGCAGCACCGGTGTGGGTGCGCCGGTTGGCCGAATACAACCCTCAAGGGGGCGTGACAATGGTGACGATGTGATGAATTAACCTACGACAATCCGTGGAAATTGGCTAAACAACACAGCGCGGAAATGAGCTAAACAGCCAGGCGGTACAGGAGTTATTATACAGGCAAAGTGGGGGTTTGAAAAGGGGGTATTGGGGCCAATTTGGGAAAAAATGCGAGCATAGATAGCCCGCCTAAGGTTGCACTATCGCCCCTACCTCGCGTAGATAGCGTTCCATGCGGGCCACAAAGCGTTCAGCTTCGGCAACAATTTGTTCCGTATCCTGTGTAGTGAGCTGAGCCGCTCTCAAATCGTAATCTTGCTCTTCACGGGCTTTGCGTGCTCTAGTGTAGATCTTTCCGAACTCCGGTTCAATGTGCCCGGGTTTCACAAGGAATTCACCGAATGCCGCTTGTGTGCCAGAATGGCGGGCGCGTTCAACATCGAGCCATAACAAGGCGGCAGAAGCGGCATGAAAGATCGTGTAGTAGGCCCGGCTGACTGCACCGCGCAAATGACCGTGTGCCAGGTCATCCCGCGCAGTCGTCAGGTCGTCCTGGGCTTTCGCTAGGCGGATTCCGATGTAGAGACGCTTGGCTGCGTCGTCCATAGTTCAATGCCATCCCGTTCGATGTTGCGAGCAAGTAGTAATTGATGCTTACACATTATTGCATAGTCTATCTTATCCTTGATTATCAAAGAGGTAACGATGCCATAGGCCAGCTCAATATCCCAGGCAATATCCACAATCTCATTCCAGTACTGGCGGTAATCCCCGTTTGCCATCTGTATGACAACCAGCACATCCAGGTCCGACTCGCTGTCAAAGTCACCGCGCGCTTTGGAGCCAAAGAGCACCACTCGCAGCAGATTGTCGCCGTAGCGCTGGCGCAAGCGGTCAACGAAGACCGCCAACCCAGCTTGTTCGTTTGGCGTTAGATACTGAAGGCGCTCATCCAGCGCGGTCGCCTGCGTTGTGTGCTTGGTCAGTATCATGATTATACCCTTGTTGGTCTGGCGGGGTCTCGCGCAGGGCCAATTCCTGAGCGCGGCGCTCAACGGGATAAGGTACCGCCTGTCCGGTGGCCTGGCTCTCGCGCCAGGTGTCTTCAATCGCGGCGCGCTCTTCAGGAGTGAAGATGTCAGGGTAAGACGCCACGATATCCTTAGCCAGCCATAAGGGTGTGACATTCTTATCCCATGCGTATGCACAGATGTCTATTTCACCGCTGTCTTGGCGGCGCCCCATGATTATCGCCTCGCGGTCATGCCGATCCCAGTCGAAGAGGCTATCCTCCTCAAACCAAGAGCGCGGTTGCACAACTGCCCAGTATTGAGTATCTGTTTCGATCCATTCTAGGACTCTCATGGCTTCACCGTCTCCTTCCAAAAAGCCTCGTTCAGACCCTGGTCCATTGTAGCAGAAGCAGACCTTTACGTCAAGAGGCAATGCGCTCTGCGCTCTAGACGAAAATGGGGCGGGAGCTATACTCCCCCCCATCGGACAGGCGAGCCTACGCCCCCGCTGCCACTGGCGCCACCTCCACAAACGGACGCAAGACGTACAATGCCTCCATCGTCCCCTCGTTGATGGCCTCGATCTCCGCAATGGAATCCTTGGGCGCGACGCGCCAGAAGTGTTCGCGGTAGCAGTCCCAATCGGCCAGGATGTCTTCGGCACGCGGGCT
>JBBITV010000240.1:0-6253 GCA_037440585.1 Chloroflexota bacterium | reverse complement strand
GTCCGACGGGTGGCTTTAACATACTGGCCGAGGTGGCGGAACTGGCAGACGCGCTACGTTCAGAGCGTAGTGACCGAACGGTCGTGGAGGTTCAAATCCTCTTCTCGGCACCAGAATTTTGCGAACAATTGGCTGTTGTAGTATAATAGCCTGTGACGGCTGCTATAGCAGCCGTCACAGGCTCATTTTTTGAGGGCGGAACTACAAGATATTGTGTTCTACCCTCTTGACACCACAACAAGTTGAAGGTACAATAGGCTTGAATAGGCTTGTCTGCATTTCGTATAAAATATAGGCATTATTCGAGGGTTTTATGTCAGTTCTCGTCCTCAACGCCACCTACGAGCCACTGAATATCGTCTCAGTCCGGCGCGCAATCCTGCTGCTCCTGAAGGAGAAGGCCGAGATTGTGGAGGCGACCGAAGCGTATCTGCGCGCAGAGCGCACCAGCCTACCCGTGCCCCTGGTCATCCGGCTGGTGACGTACGTCCCCGTGCCGCGCCGGTTGGCCCTGCCGGTCACGCGCCGCACCGTCCTGGCGCGCGATCACTACACCTGCCAGTACTGCGGTCATCAGCCTGGCAAGAGCCATCTCACTGTCGACCACATCCTCGCGGCGGGCAGACGACCTGGGAGAACGTGGTGACCGCCTGCGGTCCGTGTAACCGCCGCAAGGGCAACCGGACGCCGATCGAGGCCGGCCTGCGCCTGCTGTCAGATCCGTCACGCCCACGCTACATCGCCCTGGTGTTGCTGGACGACGCACGGCAGAACGCGGTGTGGGAGAAGTATTTGTACTGATACGTGATGCGTGATGCGTGATGAAGTCTTCAGCAAGCCGTATCTCGCTCTGAGAGATCCGACATTCTGTAGACATCCTTACGCATCACGCATCACGTCCGCGCGCCCATCCTGCTCTCGGTCATTATCTCCGCCCGGCCCAGGCGGCCCTTCCTCCCCAAACTCCCGGGCAATCTCCGCTAATTCCCGTATCCGATCCGCGACACGCCGGTTGACCGTGCCTTCGGGATAACGCCCTTCGGCGTCCAGTTCGCCCGCTGGCACGCCGGTCAGCAGCGTGATCCCCTCGTCGATGGTGCGCACCGGCCAGACGTGGAACTGGCCTTCGCGCACGGCGATGACGACGTCCTCACGCAGCATCAAGTTGCGCATGTTAGCCACCGGAATGATTACCCCTTGCCTACCCGTCAGTCCTTTCACACGGCAGACGTCAAAGAAACCCTCGATCTTCGGTGTCACCCCACCCACCGCCTGGATATTACCGGCCTGATCGACCGAGCCGGTGACGGCGATGCCTTGCTGAATGGGCAGACCAGACAGGCTGGAGAGCAGGGCATAGAGCTCACTCGATGAAGCACTATCCCCCTCGACTTCTTCATAGGCTTGCTCGAAGACAATGGTTGCCGAAAGGCTGAGTGGATGATTCTGGGCATAGCGGCCACCCAGGAAGCCAGTCAGGATCATCATTCCTTTGTCGTGGATCGGGCCGCTAAGCTTGGCCTCACGGTCGATGTTGAGCACGCCTTCTTTGCCGGCGTAACTGCGCGCCGTAATGCGTGACGGCCGGCCGAAAGCATAGTCGGTCAGTTCCAGGACGGAGATGCCGTTAACCTGGCCGATCGCGGTGCCCTCAGTGGCGACTCGAATCGTGCCGTCTTTGATAAACTCGCGAATGCGCTCCTCGATGCGATTCTCGCGATAAACCTTCTCTGCGACGGCCTGGCGCACGTCATCGGCCGTGACCAGCGGGTGACCGGCTTCGGCGGCCCAGTAACTTGCCTCACGGATCAAATCGGCGATGTCGGCAAAGCGGGTGGTCAGCCGGGTCTGGTCCTCTATCAGCCGGCTACCGTGTTCGACAACCTGGGCCACAGCGCCAGGCGTGAAGTGACGCAATCCCTCTTCGGTGCAACGGGCGGCAACGAAACGGGCATATTGGTCAATGGCCTCAGGGGTGCGTAGCATATCCACGTCGAAATCGGCCTGAACTTTGAAGAGCTGGCGAAATTCTTCGTCCAGCGCGTGCAGCAGATAGTAGACCCCACCGTCGCCGATCAGGACGACTTTGACGTCGAGTGGCACGGGTTCGGGCTCCAGGCTGACAGTGGTCAGGACGCGCATCTCGGCGCCCATTTCCTCAATCTTGACCGACCGCTCCTGGAGTGAGCGCTTGAGAGCATCCCACGACATCGGGTTCTTGAACAGGCTGGCGGCCTCCAGAACCAGGTAGCCGCCGTTGGCCCGGTGGAGCGCTCCTGGCTTGATCATGGTAAAGTCGGTAGTCAGGGTGCCGAACTCAGCGGTGTGCTCGATGTGGCCGATCAGGTTGGCATACGTTGGGTTACGCTCAACGACGACCGGCGCCCCCTGTGTGTTGCAGTTGTCGACGATTACGTTGACCCGGTAACGGTCGAAGGGTGACCTGGCCCGCGGCACTGGCGGCGCCGGCTGCGGTGATTGGGACGCCTCGACCGGTAGAAACATAGCGGCGTTCTGAATAATGTCTTCCCGGACCGCGTCCAGGTATTGCAGGACCGCAGGCAGCGCATCGTAGCGCTCTGCCAGCTCCTCAATCAGGTGATCAACTGCGGAAGCAGTAACTTCGCGGTCCAGTTTTTCGACCGCAGCATGTGCCTGACGGTCGATCTCTCGCACGATACGCACCGTCTTGTCCATCTCTTCTTGCAACACGGGTTGTTGAGCATCAATCTCCTGCTTTATCGTCGGGTCCAGCGTCTGGTACTCCTCCGGTGTGACGATGTGGCCCTTGATCATTGGTGCAAACACCAACCCGGACGGCCCAGAGAGTATAGCAAAGCCGCGCTCCCGGGCAAATGCCTCCATCTTTTCAAGCTGGGCGCTGCGCTGTTCCTGAAAAGTTCGCAGGAGGTCCTGTTTGCGTTGCGCGTACTCTTCACTCCCGAACAGGCGCGGCAAGTCAACCTGAAGCTGGCGGACGAGAACGTGCATATCGTCGCGGAGGCGGCAGCCGAGGCCGGCCGGTACGCGCAACGCCCGTGGTCGATAACTATCGGCAAAGTTGTTCACGTAACACCAATCGTCCGGAACGGGCCGTTCGGCAGCTTTGGCCTGCAGGAACTGCTGGACGACCGCCGTCTTGCCGGCACCGGCCGGACCGAGGACGTAGATATTGAATCCGAAGCTCGGGACTTCCAGGCCGAACTCGATGGCGCGGGTCGCACGCGGCTGCCCAATGATCTCAGCCAGCGGCGTCAATTCCGCCGTCGACGCGAATTTGAACTGGCCGGGATCGACCACGGCGCGGAGTTGGTCAGGAGAAAGGGGAGTGATGGTGTTGTCCATGGTGGTTCCTCTTGATACGCCGTACACAGGTACACAGGGAGTCCCTGTTTCCCTGTTGTAAGTCCCAGTAAACTCGTAGCACCCCTGGAACCTTAACAAATTCATAGCACCCTCGTGTCCAGTCCGGTAACCGCCGCCTGCGAGAGCCAGTCGGGCCGAAAGGACAGGAGCACCTCATTCGACTGTGCCGGACGCACTTGAAACGGGTGGCGGCCCAGGTCGAAGGTCACGACCACGATCTGGCGTGCATAGGCGGTCCGCACGTTCAGGAGTTCACTGTGGAAGTGGAACTGGCCTTTGGCCGAGGTACGGCGCAACCAGCGGCCTTGAGCGAGATAGGCTTCGACACGGTCTAGCTGAAAGAGCACGTCTTCCTCGGCCCGCCGATAATACCGGCGTGGGGTGCGGGCTTCCGAGTAGACCAGCAAGGGCGGGCGGCGGCGACAGTTTCGCCCACGTGAAGGCAAGACCGCGTTCATCCGCCACACCTCATAGTTGACGTAGTCTTGGACCGCGACCCAGTCGGGACCGAGCGCCAAGTCGAGCAAGCGGCCTTCCCAAGTGCGATGGCTGCGCTCGACGCAACCATTTTGGGTGACCCGTTGAATCAGCTCGTGCTGGATAGCCAGTCCCACCAGCCATAACGTGAAGGGCATGGGGACGGGATAGTCGCCCTCGGCCACCAGGCGCCGGTCCCGGTCGGTGCGGATGCGGTCGGGCAAGCCCCAG
The DNA here is from genome assembly GCA_037440585.1 of Chloroflexota bacterium. GTDB lineage: Bacteria > Chloroflexota > Anaerolineae > Epilineales > JBBITV01 > JBBITV01. The sequence continues at coordinate 2,179 of JBBITV010000240.1, read as the reverse complement.
CAGGTAAACGCATCGCGCAAGTCGGTGCGAATTTGCGCCCAACTCATCAGATGGCGCGACTGGACTGATCCGGCCGCATGCACATACGAGCCGATCTTGAGGCCGCTGAAGACGTCGACGATATTCATGACATTCGCCCAACCCACGCCGGGCCAGTGCAGTCCTTCGTCGAAGTCTAATTGCCAACACTCGTGTACGGCATGGACGGCGGCCAACTGGGCGCGTTGGCCGGGCAGTTGGAGATGCCGGCGTGGGCTCAGCAGCCGGTCCCCAAAGAGACTGAAATAGGCACCCAAACTGGCACTGCTGGGCAAGGCGATCCCCTGCAGCGAAGGCCGGATGGCCATATCGGCCAGAACGACGTCGGGACCGGCGTGGGGACGTTGGCGCTTCAAGCGCAGGGCCACGTAGTGGACCAACGCTGGAAACGTACTTAACACGCCCGTGGCTGGTCGTCCAATGGGCACGGCCTGCAGCCCGACCTCCCCCTCATGTTGAAAGCGGTCCCAGACTTTACGCACGGTGGCCTTCCGCCAGCCCGTGGCCTCGGCCACCTCCGCATGGCTCAGTCCCGCCTGTTCGAGGGTCACAATCTCCTGTCGGTCAGCCATAGTTGTACGTCGTATCATAAGTCACCTCCTACATGACTTAATGATACCTCCATTGGCCGCCAGGGTGCTATGAATTTGTTAAGGTTCTAGAGGTGCTACGAGTTTACTGGGACTTACAACTTGTGTACCTGTGTACCTTACTCGCTTTGTCCTACAACCTTGTCCGTATCGATCTGCGCACGCTGCAGGCGGCCGCTGTAGTCGACGTAGATCGCTTTCCACTCGGTGAAGACGTCCAGTGCGGTTTGGCCGGCTTCGCGGTGGCCATTGCCCGTGCCGCGGGTGCCGCCGAAGGGGAACTGGATCTCGGCGCCGATGGTGCCGTGGTTGACGTAAACAATGCCCGTCGTCAGGTCACGCATGGCGTGGAAGGCGGCGTTGACGTTAGTGGTGTAGATCGAGCTGGATAGGCCATATGAGGCCTCGTTGTTCACTTTGACCGCTTCTTCCAGGTCTTTGACCTCGATAATGGAGAGGACTGGCCCGAAAATTTCTTCCTGGGCGATGCGCATGTTCGGCGTCACTTGGTCAAACAGTGTGGGCTTGTAGAAGCTGCCCTTGTCGCAGCCGTTGTCGGTGTAAATATGACCGCCCGTTAGCAGCCGTGCCCCCTCAGCCTTGCCAATCTCGACGTACTCGTGGATGGTCTGCAGCGCCCTGCGATTAATAACTGGACCGACGTCGGTGGTCGGCAGCAGGCCGTCGCCGAGGCGCAGGGCTTCGGTACGGGCGAGAAGGCGCTCCACCAGCGCTGGCTTGATCCCCTTCTGGACGATGAGGCGGCTGCACGCGGTGCAGCGCTGGCCGGTGGTCCCGAAGGCCGACCAGAGAATCCCTTCCAGCGCCAGGTCTAGATCGGCGTCGTCCATGACGATGATGGCGTTCTTGCCGCCCATTTCCAGAGAGACGCGCTTGAGGGTACGGGCGGCCTTAACATTCAAGTCGCGGCCGATCTCGGTCGAGCCGGTGAACGAGATGGCTTTGACAGTCGGATGTTGTACCAGCGCATCGCCGGCCACGCCGCCCGGGCCCAGGACGATGTTGACCACGCCCGGCGGCAGGCCGGCTTCCTCGAATATCTTGACGAATTCTATTCCCAGGATGGGCGTGTCGCTGGCGGGCTTGAAGACGACGGTGTTGCCGGCGACAATCGCCGGGAATATCTTCCACGATGGGATGGCGATAGGGAAGTTCCAGGGGGTGATGATCCCGCATACGCCCACGGGGTCGCGCACGGCCATCCCGAACTTGTTAGGCAGCTCGACGGGCGCGGTGTAGCCGAGCAGGCGCCGGCCTTCGCCACCCATGTAGAAGGCCATGTCGATGGCTTCCTGCACATCGCCCCGGGCTTCGGGCAGGACCTTACCCATCTCGCGCGTGAGCATGGTCGCCAATTGCTCCTTGCGTTCCTTCAACAGGCGCCCGATATTGAACAGGATTTCGCCTCGCTTGGGCGCGGGGACCAGCCGCCATTTCTCAAACGTCGCGGCGGCGGCCTGCACGGCCGCCTCCCCGTCCTGCGCGTCAGATCGCGGCACGCGCCCGCTCACTTAGCCCGTGGCCGGGTT
>JBBITV010000239.1:0-6294 GCA_037440585.1 Chloroflexota bacterium | reverse complement strand
CCATCCGGATCCAACCCGAACCGCATCTTGATCACCTTCTCCTCTCGCGGTGAAAGATCGCTCAGAACTTTCTTGATGACATGGTGCAAATTATTGGCCACCACCAGATCGATGGGGTTGGGCGTCGAGATGTCCTCGATGAACTCGCCCAGATGATTCGTCTCGTCCTCACCGACGGGCGTCTCCAAAGAAATCGGGTCCTGGGAGATCCGGAGGATGCCTCGCACCTTGCCCGGCGCGAGTTCGACGCGCAGGGCGACTTCTTCAATCGTGGGTTCACGGCCCAACTCCTGCACCAGGGACCGCGTGGCGCGGGTGATGCGGTTCAGCGACTCAATCATGTGGACCGGCACGCGGATGGTCCGCGCCTGGTCGGCAATGGCCCGCGTGATCGCCTGGCGAATCCACCAGGTCGCATAGGTCGAGAACTTGTGGCCACGACGATACTCGAACCGCTGGACGGCTTTCATTAATCCGATATTGCCCTCCTGAATCAGATCCAGGAATTGGAGACCCCGGTTGGTATATTTCCGGGCGATGGAGACCACCAGCCGCAGATTGGCTTCCACCAATTCGTTCTTCGCTTGATTGACTTCGGCTTCGCTGACGGTGATGATGTCCAGTGACCGCTTGAGTTCGGCCAACGTGGTCCGATGGCGTTGCTCCAACTCCGCGAGCCGACACCGGGCCATTTGCTGCTGCCGCCGCCAGCGGGCAATCTCGGCATGATGCCCAGATAGCAGAATCTCGGGCACGGCCCAGCCCCGAAAAACCGGCGGGCGAGTATAGTGCGGGCCCTCCAGCAGTCCTTGGGCGTGGGAATCCTCGATTGCAGCCAGCGGGTGGCCCAGCACGCCGGGGACGAGCCGGGCCACCGCATCCACCACCACCATCGCCGCCAACTCGCCCCCCGTCAACACGTAGTCTCCAATCGAAATCTCGTCGGAGACCAGATGCTCGCGCACGCGTTCGTCGACACCCTCGTAGTGCCCGCATATAAGCGCCAGGCGAGGATATGCGGCAAGCTCGCGGGCCACGGCCTGGTTGAACAGGCGCCCTTGGGGTGTTAGCAGGATGATCGGTATGGGGTACACAGGTACACCGGTAGACAGGGACACAGGTCCCTGTCTAACTGTTTCCTTATCTACCTGGTCTACCGGTGTACCAATTATTCCCAAGACACTCTCAACGGCAGCAAAGATCGGCTCTGGCTTCATCACCATACCGCCCCCGCCGCCGTAAGGGTAATCATCCGTCACATGGTGTTTGTCAGTCGCATAGGCCCGGATGTCATGGATGGCGATGTCGACCAGATCGGCATCGACTGCTCGCTTGACGATGCTGTCTTGAAATGGGCCGGCAAACATGCCCGGAAACAGAGTAAAGATGTCGAAGCGCATTTTAGCACACACCTGATGCGTGAGTAGATTTACGCATCATGTTTGCTCCGATTCCGGAACGTCAACCGGAGCGGCGTCCCGCTAAAGCTATAGCGTTCCCGAAGTTTATTCTCCAGATACCGCTCATAGGAAAAATGCACCAGACGCGCGTCATTTACGAAGAAGATGAAGTGCGGCGGATCGACACCCGCCTGGGTCGCATAGAAGAACTTGAGGCGCTTGCCAGCCTTGGACGGCGGGGCATGTTGGGCAATGGTATCCTGGACAATCCGGTTGAGCTCGCCGGTGGGGATGCGCAGGAAGCGGGCCTCATAGACTTGCAAGGCTGTTGGCAAAACCTTGTTCACCCGCTGGCCGGTCCGCGCCGAGATGAAGAGTACCGGGACGTAGTCCAGGAACCGCAACGCAGCCCGCACGCGCTGGGTGTACGCCACCATCGTCTCTTCGTCCTTTTCGACGGCATCCCACTTGCTCACGAGGACGACGATGCTCTTGTTTTCCTGCAACGCGTAACTCGCCACGTGGGCATCTTGGGCTGTCGGACCGTCTATCCCATCAATCAACAGCAACACGACATCGGCGCGCTGCATGGCCTTAAGCGCCCGCAGCACGCTGTACTGCTCGATGCCCCGCTCGATGCGACCCCGTCGCCGGATACCGGCCGTGTCGATCAAAACCAGCGGCTCCCCGTTCCACTCCAGCACTGTGTCAATCGCATCGCGGGTCGTGCCGGGGGTCTCGCTGACGATAGCCCGCTGCTGGCCCAGCAGCCGGTTCAGCAGTGATGACTTGCCGACGTTCGGCCGCCCGACAATGGCGATCTTGACCCGTTCATCCTCAGCCTCTTCCTCCTCAGCGGGGAATGATGCCACGACTGCATCTAAGAGGTCGCCGGTTCCAGTCCCGTGCAGGGCCGAGATCGGGTAAGGCTCCCCCAGGCCCAGCCTGTAAAACTCGACCGCCTGCAGCCGGCGTTCCGCATTATCAGCTTTGTTGACGGTGAGTAACACGGGCTTTTCTGTCTGGCGGAGCAGTTGAGCAATGTCCTCGTCATCAGGCACAAGACCCTGGACTGCGTCGGTCATGAAGACGATCACATCCGCTTCGTCCATTGCCTGCTGGGCCTGGGCGCGGACTTGCGCCGTCAGGTCGTCCGTGTCCGCCCCAAGCACCAGCCCGCCCGTATCGACGACGGTAAACGACCGGCCGCTCCATTCGCTATCCGCGTACAGCCGGTCGCGCGTCGTCCCAGGGATATCCTCTACAATCGCCAACCGCTCGCCAGCCAGGCGGTTAAACAGCATTGATTTTCCGACATTGGGCCGGCCCACCAGGGCCACTATCGGTTTAATCGCCATGGTGCCACCCGGTTTATGTAATCAGAAGGACCGCTCATCGAATTATAGCACACCCCCGCCAGATTGCCTACTCCGTGCCCGGCAGGTTAGCTTGTCTGGACCACCAGCGCGCAAGCCGACTTGCGGTAGTTCTTTGCGCTGAACGGCGCTACCCTTAAAACCCGCCATCTAGTATAATCTCGGCAGGAAGAAGGGGTCGTAATGGGTGTTTTAAGGGAGCAGAACTTATGAGGACACGTCATTTGCCGGGGATAATCGGACTCGGGCTGTTACTCGCGGTTATTTTGGCCAGTTCGACCTGGGCCGAGCCTGAGATCAAGATAAACGATATGTACGTCGCCGTCTGGCCGGAATATGATACGCCACAAGTGCTCGTGCAGTATGAAGGTCGCTTTGCCGATGCCACCGTGTTTCCGCGCCGCGTCAGCTTCCTGATCCCGCCGGGCGCCCTGATCGACGCGACGTGTGCACTGGATGCGAGCGGCAAGCATACCAAGCTCCCTTATGAGGAGCAGGCCGAGGCGGATGGCTGGACCCGCGTCAGCTACAATCTCACCACCGCCACGTTCCACCTGGACTTCTACTATAACCCAATCCAGAGCGCCGTGGCCCGGGATATTGCCTACCGCTTCCGTCCAACCTACCCGGCCAGGTCGCTGCAGCTCGAAGTCCAGGAGCCGCTGCGGTCCTCGGCCTTTCGCCTGACGCCCGCCGCCCAGACGGTCGACCAGGATAACCAGGGCTTTAAGTACCACCGTTCCAGCTTTACCAATATCGAGCCGGGCAAGTTCATTGACGTGCGCATTGCCTACACGAAGGCTGACCCACGGCCATCTGTGACGACGACCACTGGCCAGCCGGCACAGGTCCAGCAAGAGAAGCCGATCCAATGGCTGCCGGATTTGCCCTTGCTGCTGACCACCCTGGCCGGCGCCGGCGCGATGATGCTATTTGCCATCTGGTACACAACGCGCCAGGCGCAACGACCACAGCCACGCCTGGCTTTGGTCGAACCGTCGGGCGGCCGTGCACGGGGTACAGCGTGGTGGGGCGGCTATTGCAGCCAGTGCGGCGTGGCTCTCGAGGCCGAAGATCGGTTCTGCCCTGCCTGCGGCGAACAACGCTATCAGCCCGAGGAGGAAGCATGAGAGTCGCCAATGCGGACGCACGGGTGAGTCTTACAGTTGACGCAGCCATCACAGGGCCATCGCCCGCTGCCCCAACACGGACGCGCAGTCTGGCACGCGCCTTTGTTTTCGGCACACTCGTCGTCTTCATTGGGCTCCTGGCGGCAGGGATGCGCATGCGCGCCTCCGGCCCCATCGACAAGGGTCCCGCGCCAGCCTTCAGCATGCCCCTCTTCGACGGCCCAGAACTAAACCTGGCCGACCTCAAGGGCAAGGTCGTCGTGCTCAATTTTTGGGCATCCTGGTGCCCGCCCTGCAAGGACGAGGCCCCGTATTTTGAGAAAGTGTATCGCCAGTACAAGGGCCGGGGCGTCGTCTTTCTGGGTGTAGATTACATGGATACAGAGAAGGAAGCACGCGAGTTCATCCAGACATTCAACATTACCTACCCAAATGGCCCTGATCTGCGGGGTAAGATTTCCCAGGCCTATCGCATCCGTGGAGTGCCGGAGACGTTCTTTATCGATAAACAGGGAAACTTGCAAGGTATGGTCAAAGGCCCCGTCCCGCAGCAAGAATTGATCCAGAGTATCGAGTCCCTGCTCCGATTAGGTGACAATGAGTGAATTTGTTCTGCAATACTACGGCCTACTCTCCAGCCTGACCTCAACACTGAGCGAGCCACTCACCGAGCTGAGCTACGCTTTCAACATCCCGCTCCTCTCAGCATTGATCCTGGGTCTGCTGGGCGCGACCAGTCCCTGCCAGTTGAGCACGAACGTCGCGGCGCTGGCATACATCTCGCGCGAGGCGGCGCAGCCCACGCGCGCCTGGGCCTCCGCGCTGGCCTACCTGGTGGGGAAACTGACCGTCTACACCCTGTTGGGCGGCGCGGTCGTGCTCCTGGGCTGGCAACTTGACAAGATGTCCATCCCGGTCATCGTCGCGGTACGCAAAGCGATGGGACCGCTGCTCATCCTGCTCGGCTTGCTGATGCTGGGCGTGCTCAGCTCCCGGATCTCGTTCGGTGCACGCCTGAGCGCATGGCTGGAGCAACGTTTCGCCAACCGGGGGGTGTTGGGTGCCTACGGCCTGGGGCTGGCCTTTAGCCTGGCTTTCTGCCCGACGCTGTTCTGGTTGTTTTTTGGACTGACCATCCCACTGGCGCTCGCTTCGGCGGGGGGCGTGACCTTCCCGGCAGTATTTGCCCTGGGCACGACCTTGCCGCTACTTTTCTTTGTCGCCCTGGCGATCACGAGCACGGAGAGCCTGGGCACCTCCGTGCGCCGGGTCAAACGCCTGGACAGGGTGCTCAGTCGTGTGGCCGGGGTTGTCTTCTTGCTGGTTGGGATCAACGAAATAGTGTTGTACTGGCTGGCGTGAAACGTGATGCGTGAGAATCTGTTCACGCATCACGCCTCACGCTTCACCTCATCGGTGTGCCACGTGGACCAGGTCCCATTCCCGGCCCATGTGTCGGCATTGGCCCACGCGTAGGCCCAGGCATGGAGGTCGCTTCGGGCTCGTGCGTTGGCGCGGGTCCTTGAGTCGGTGCGGAAGTCGGTTGGGCAGGGTGTGGCGGCATGGGCATCTGGGTCATCATCGGCCCCGGCGTCATCATCGGGCTCGGGCCGGGCTGCAGTCCACGTGGCTCGGTAGGCATTGGCGTCATCATCGGCCCGCCCGGCATCCCAGGCATTGAGGTTGGCGGATCACCAGGGCCCATGCCAGGCTGAGGGGTCATCATTGGCCCTGGCCCCATCACGGTCGGGCTGGCTCGCGGCATCATCGGCACCGCCGTCGTGGCGTGACGCGTCGGTACGCGCGTTTCAGTAGCCCGAGGGAACGGCGTCGGGGTCGCAGAAGGCGTGTAGGTTGGTGTAGGGCTGGGCTCCTCTGTGTAAGCCGGTGCCAGAGTGGGTGCAAAGCTGGGAACAGCCGGGGCCTCCACGATGCGCACGCGGTCTGCGACCAGGGTCCCATCTCCTGGCGCGCGCGCGTCGACGGCGACGATCGCACCGGCGACCGGATCGCCTTCGACCACGGTAGCCGCGTCTACCTCCAGCACCAACCCGTCGATGACCCACGCCTGGGTATCAAACCGCTCCAGTTTGCCCCGGAAATGGACCGCCGCACGCCGGCCGGTGGCCCGCACAGTCTCCGCCTCATCGCGCCGCACCCGAGCAAACTCCATCTCCAGTTGCGTCCGCGTCGCCGGGTCGAAGGTTATCGCCAGGCGCGCTTCCTCAGACACCAGTTTGACCGGGTAGAGCGGATCGCCGGGCAGGCTTCCAGCGGCTACCACCGTCACTCCCGTCCCCACCCCAACCAGGATGATGGCGACCAGCGCGGCCATGGCAACTCCGCGCAGCGGTACCAGGGCAGGCAGACGCAGCCGCAACTGGCGCC
>JBBITV010000238.1:0-6294 GCA_037440585.1 Chloroflexota bacterium | reverse complement strand
ATCTGGGCCTCCGCCGGCACCGCCCCGGAGAGGTTGAACTGGGTCACACCGTGGAGGATGCGCGGCGTCTGGGGCCGTTTGTCGATACCGGTCCACAAGTAGCCGCCACGCAGGATCCCCCGCATCATCTGGCTACTGTCGAAGTAACCGGTGTAATTTCCGTCTGCCCGGATATCCACCATGTGGGGTATCTTGATGGTCACCGGGACCTGCACCACGCCGGGCGCGGCAGACGGCCCCAGGGTGAGCAAGCCATACCACGTATCGCCCGGCTGCATGGCGCGGTTGTAGTTGAGAGTGAGCGTGATCTTCTGGTTGGGAGCGAATGGGCCAGCCGGGATGCCACTCACCGTCAGGTCGCGGCCCTGTATGGCGTTGACCGTCAAGTCGAAGGTTGTGGTTCCGGTAGGGACAGCGTACCCGTGAACCGCGATCTTCCACACCCCATCGTGCGGGAAGGGAATGGACACGAACTCGTCGGCCAGGGGGGTCGTCGAGGAGGCAAACAGCTTGCCGTCGGGCGCGTAGACATACAGGTCCAGGTCATTGCCTGCCTGGCCATCGACGGTCACGTCCAGCCGCCCCCCGTGGTCAATGGTTACCGTGCGGGTGTAGCTGGCCGTGGTCTCATCACCCGGGTCGTCCTGTTTGGCTATCTGGCTACTGAACATCTCCGGCTTGCCAAGTCCCCAGCCCTCGGCCCCCAGGCCCTCCAGGGCCAGGGAGGACTGTACCTCCACCGGGACGCTGCCGCTATTAGTCACCGTGGTAATCTCGATAGCGGAGGGGGTGACGCGTATGGTACCCACCTGGCCGCTGAAGCTCTCGGCCATATCAGTCCCCGGGTAGAGGACGTTGTGCAGGGCGATGGCGTTCAGCCCCGATCGGGCCTCAACGGCGACGATCTCGCGCGGCCCGTTAGTATTGGTATACCAACGCCACTTGCCGCTGCCCAGGTACTGGTTGGCACTGCTGCCGGCCAGCGTCGCCAGGGTGTAGGGTCCATAGTAAGCTGGCTCGCCGGTATACGTTCCGCCGCAGCCCACGCCGTTACTGTAGCAGTCCAGGGTAGGTCCCATGACCAGAGTGTCAATATCGGTCTGGGGATTCTGCCACCGGGTGTCTACCAGAAGCCTGGCACCGTCGACGAGCGTCTCTGGCAGATCGGTGAAGAAAAAGCGCCAGTCGCCCGATTCAGCGCGCCACGTCCAGTCGAAGTAGCCGAACACCCGGCCGTTGTCGTAGGGGGTATTCGCCGGCGGGGTGCCACCGAAGGTGAAGTCGGTGCCGTTGGCTGCCACGTTGGCCACGACGGGGATCACGGACTGCTCCGCCACGTCCACCAGGAGATGGCGGATGTGCACCATCGCCCCGCTGGCGATGGCATCGCTCCAGGCCACCACGCCCGATGGGGCCGGGTCCGGATCGTAGCCCGGTTCGGCGGTGACCACGAACTGGCTATATTTCGCTGCCAGGTTCTCACCGCTGGGCGCGACCCAGGTGTAGTTGACCTTGCCCAGCGCATCGACGGGCAAAATCCCCACGCTGGTTTTCACCGACCCATCGTCGCTGACCAGCCAGCCTTCGTACACGTGCCGGTCATCGGGGAGCTGGACACCGCTGTAGCTGACGAAGAGGGAGTCGCTCAGGGCGTTCTGATCGCGGAAGCCCGCGTAACCGGAGACATGGGCCGTGCTCGCCCGGTCAACGAAGATTGCGCCGTTGTACAGGCCGTAGGGTGCGTTGGCGGGCACGTTCATCGTAGCGTTGAACGTGGCCGTCATTCCGGCCGGGATGGTCAACGTAGCTGGCGTCACGCTGAGCCAGGGGAAGGTGCTGTGCTGGTAGAAGTTGACCTGGATCTTCAGGTGCGTAACCGGGATGGAAGCGGTGCGGGTCTGGTGGCGCAGCCCAATATAAATCCCATCGTGCATGCGCTCCAGCGGTCGTTGTATCCGCGCTTGCAGGGATGTACCGGCGTCGTAGCCATAGGTGAAGCGAATGTGCTCGCCATCCTGTATCTCTGCGGTCTGCACCACCCCGTCACCGTTCAGGTCCTCCCACACCTTGCCGTCCCCGTTGAGGTCCTTCCAGTCTTCGACGTGTACCCGCCAGCGTGAATTGAGATTGTAGTTGCCGTCGGGATCGAACTCGTTGAAGGGGAAGACGACCTTGACTTCCATCAGGTCGGTACCGGCCGGGATCTTGTCGGTGATCCAGAAGATGTAATCAGGCTTGTTGGCCTTCCCCTCCTCCAGGGCCTGGTTGTTCGACGTGAAGTCGAAGCTGTACTCGCCGATCTTGGTCAGCCAGTCCGTGGACAGGGAGAGCCTGGCTTCCTGGTTGCCAGGGTTGTGGACGGTGAAAGTCTTCGTGCTGGACTGCCCGGGGTGGAGGATGTGGGCGAAGCCGGGGTATTCACTCCCACGGTAGTTACCGGCCGTCCAGCTCTCGGGAGTGAAAAAGACGCCGCTCAACTTGCCTGCGATGGAGACGGCCCGGTCGGCGTTGACGGAACCGGCGCCCTGAACCAGGGTATCGTAGTGCTGATTGTCGGCGCCGGCCATCAGGATGGCCCGGGCTGTGGCGTAATCCGGCCAGCGCCCGTAGGTATCCTTGTAGGCCTGGTAGACCAAAGCCAGGTTGCCCGCCGCGATGGGTGTTGAGCGGCTGGTGCCGCCCCAGTTGTCCCAGGCGGTCCACCCGTCGCCCACCTCGTTGAGGGGCAGATCTCCAGCGCCCCAGGCGCCATTGGCCGTGATCTCGACACCGTTATCGCCTCGGGCGCTGGGACCGCGGTTGGACCAGCTCATCACGTCGCCCCAGTTGATCTGGTCCGTGCTGGCGATCGTTTCAAAAGCGGTGGTGGAGCCATACTGGGTGGAGGCGCCAACGTTAATGCCAACGGGCGGCACTGCTCCTGTAATGGTACCGTAACCGGCGGCCCCGTTGCCGGTAGACTTCATGATGCTGACCGTCGGGTTTATGTTGCGGACGATGGCATCGAGGGTGCGCGCCATATCGTCCCAGCCGTCGTTGTCAGTCGATGACACGCCATGGCTGTTGCTGACGATCTGGATGTCGTCGTCGGTCCCGGCTCGCCCATCGTAGCCTAAAGCCGAAAAGTAGATGGCGTCCACGAAGGCCGGTGAGTAGTTTTGATACATGTTGCCGTTGACCGTCAGCCTGGTGTCCTTGCCGGCGGCCTGCACCATGCCAGTGAACGGCTTGCCATCGCCAGCCGGTTTCCAGGGAGGCGCGAGGCCGTCGATAATGCCCTGCCCGGCCACGGCGGAGGCGCACAACTGGCCGTGATCTCCTGCCGCCTCGGTATAGTCCTGTACCACGAAGGCCACCAGGCTACCGTTGTCCGGCTCGCCACTATCTTGCGCACCGTTACCAGCCCTGCCTAATTCCCACAACCAGTCTGTGGCGGGAATGGGGTTCACCCCGTCGGCAATGAAATAGACCAGGCCGCCGGAGATGTCAGGGTAGCCGTCGGCGCCGGGCGCTTCCGCCTCCGAGTTCCAGACATCGGCCCAGGAAATGGGATCATCTTTGGTAACCCGCTTGTCGTCGGTGAAGTCGAAGTTGGCGTTCAGGTCCACATACACGGTGTCGTACACACCGGCCATATGCTCGTCCACCACCAGGACCGCTACCCGCTCCTCACCTTCCGCGATCCCGTCTCGGTCACCGTTAACCATGTCAGCCAGAGCATTGTCCGGATGGGAGCCGATGTGGTAGATGCCACCAACGCTGGTGGTTGGCAGTGTGTAGGTATGCGCCGCAGAACTCCCAATGGGCTTGTAGACGCATGGGCTTCCGGCCCGGCACGTGGCACTGGTATCGGCATAGTCGCCCGCCCCGCCAGCGATGTTGCCCTCGCCCAGGTACTGGTCCCGCGCCCACAGGTACATGGACCAGCTATCGAACATCTCCGGCCAGCCGTTATAGGGCGAAGCCGGATCTGCGATCACGGCCCAGGTGCCCTGCAAGTCGGGGTGAGCAAAATCGGTGCTGGAGTCATTGACCATGACCTTGACGCCCTTGCCGGTGAAGCCCTTAGCCCAGGCGGCTGAGGACTTGTGGCCAAGCCCCACGTCCCACCAGCCGGTGGGGTCTCCGCCACTGCGGTCAGGCTCAGCCCCAGCCGCTTTCACAGCGTCCTTGCGCTTCCTGATAGCATCGCGGGGGGGACCTAGCTCCTCATCCCGCGGCTTAGGCGGGTCCACGATGGATTCCAGGGGCTGGACGACGGATACCTCAGGTAACGAGGCCAGCTTCAGAATGATCCCCGCCTTCACTGCCCCGATCACAGCCTGGCGGCCAAAGGGATCAACGAAAGGCCGGACCAGGCTCCAGGTCATATATCGGCTGATGTCGGTGCCAGCCTTGACGTAGGCCACAATTTCTACCTCGGCTCCGGTAGCCAGCGCCCCTACTTCACCTGGCCGCGCACCCAACCTGGCCTTCAATCTGGGGTGGAGCTTGGCCCAGGCTGCATCGGTGGCGGTCTTGACCTGCATTGCGGCCGAGCCAGGGCCGGCCTGCTCGGCCGGTCCGGCTATCGTTCCACTGGAACTCGCCACCAGCAGAATCGCGACCAGCAAGACCGAAACCAGCGCGATAGTCACGACCTTAAATCTGGTAAACGTTGGCATTATACTATCTCCCTTCCTCGCGGAATTCGATTGAATTGACAGGCCGAAAGTCAGTCAGGTAGGCAGACACGCAGAAACCTCACCTCCTCTCTCAAAGTGGAATCATTTGCAGGAGTACCTCGGGTTTATTTCAAAACGATATAACCCAGCTTGACATCTTTCTACAATAATTAGAACGAGAAGAGAAAGCACCTGTCCAGGTTAAATCGGTGGAGAACCGATCTCAGCGGCAAACTGAGACTTCCTAGGAAGGAAAAGTGTATTGAGTAGTGAACGCCCCTGTAAGCCATTATAGGGCCACATACGGCAAGTGTCAAATCAACTGGGGCAAAAGAGCCAAATCCAAACTCATGGGGTTTTCTTGGCACACCCTTCTGTCGATGTTTACGTTGACGGGCACTTGAGGGCATAGTATAATAGACCTGCCAGGCGCCACATGGCCGCCTGTAGGGGGACAAGGGGGATGCAATGGGCCAGAAAGGCGCAGACATTGGCAGCAAGCGACTGATCAGCCTGGCGCCCGAGGCCTGGGTGCGCTGGCTGCTTGAAGATGCACGCGTCGAAGTGCTCGATCTGCTCTCGACCGACTTTCAGTGGGTGAGCCGTGAGAGCGACGTCCTGCTGCGCGTGCGCCGTCCGGACGTGGGCGAGTTCCTGGTGCTCAACGAGATGCAGTTGCGTCCCGATCCGCGCATCGCCCGGCGCATGGCGGCCTATGCGGCGCTGGCGCGGGAGCGCTATAACCGCGAGGTATATCCGGTGGTGGTAAACATCCTGCCACCGAAAGCAGAGGGAGCGCTGGCGACGCAGTATCGTTCGGAGTTTCTGGGGCTGGTGGCGCAGCAGGATTATCGGGTGGTGAACCTGTGGGAAGTGGAGGCGGGGCGTGTTTTGGCGGAGGAGTTGCTGCCGCTGCTGCCGTTTGTGCCAGTGATGCAGGGTGGGCAGGAGGAACAGGTGTTGCTGCAGACGCTCGTGCGCCTGCGTGCGGAGCCAATTCTGGCGGAGTTAGAGCCGCTGCTTGCGTTCCTGGCGAGCTTCGTGCTCGATACGCCGTTCATACAACGGATAATGAGGTGGGATATGGCTGTGCTACGTGAATCACCTTGGTATCAGGAAATCTGGAAAGAGGGCCTGGAGCAGGGCCTGGAGCAGGCCCGGCGTGTGCTGGCGGACCAGTTACTGCACGTGCTGGCGCACCGCCTGGGCGAGGGGCCCGATGACGTACAGGCAGCAATCTACCATCTGAGCCTGGATGAGCTGCGGACCCTGCTCGATCCGGCGCTGGATGCGACGACCTGGGCCGAGTTTCAGGCCTACCTGCCCGTGCAAAGGCAGCAGCCCGGGGACAAATTCCAGATCAGCTAAACAAGAACATGGGCGGGTCCACGATGGATTCTAATGGCTGAACGGTGTTCTGGTTCGCCTGATGGGACGGCAGTTATACTGCCGTCCCATCAGTTTTTCTTGACGGCTCTCAACCCGTTTTCCGCACTTTGCTCCCGTCGAGTCGCGGACCTGGCGACTTTGCGGCGGGTCACGGACCCGCCGCGAGCGAGTGCCAAAAACTGACTTAGCGGAAGTAGAAGACGCGCAGGATCGGCGTGGCTCCTGTTCGCCCGTCCCAGCC
>JBBITV010000237.1:0-6354 GCA_037440585.1 Chloroflexota bacterium | reverse complement strand
CCAGAATCGCCCGGCAAAGGGCACCAGGAGGATGATGACCAGCGCCCACCAGACGATCCACACGAGGATGATAGAGAAGTTCTTGTTGCCCACTGGCGTCCCAAACAAACCTGTCAGGATGGCGAGGACAAAAAAGAAGAGGGTGACGGTCATGAGGACCCATTGAAAGGCGCGCTGGTGCAGCAACCAGCGGACAGCCGGAATGCGGAGCAAGTCGAAACGGCTGGCAGGCGCTAGAGGAAGCTGGCGCGAGGCAAACGGCGCGGCCGGCGTGGAGCGCAGTGGCGATTCTACCGGTCGAATGTCCCGGGGGCGAATCATGCCCGGGCTCCTCCGCCGCCCGTCGTCCCCCGTCCCTCGTCTCGGGTCACCACAAAAGCCAATGTCCCCACAGCAGCCAGGAGCGTAAAAGCCAGCCCGCGCCAGTACGGCACATTCGGCCCGACGACCAACTCGCCGATCATGAAGGGATGCAACGTACCGCAGCTCACCGAACAGCGGAAGCGGAACTTGCCTTCACGATCTGCGACGAATTCGACCCGCTTGGTCTGGCCCGGTTCGGCCTCAACCTGGATGTCGTGACCATCCACGTACAGGCCATGAACCACGTCCTCGGGCACCAGGTCCAGCACGACCCGGTCACCCCGGTTGACATAGATGATGTCAGGTTCATAGGCAAACATGCGCGCCTGGAGGGTGATGTGGTGCTCAGTGGGTTGTGCCCCGCCCAGAGGTATCGGCGCCAGCAACACGGCCAGAGCGAGGAGGCTGAACAGTGCAATTACACGCATCGCATTCTACGTCTTACTTGACCGGCGGCGTCAACGGCTGGTCCATATTGGACGGGCCGAATCTACTATACGTCCTGTCGATGTACGCCCGAATTTCCCGGGTGCCCTTGCCTTCGCGCATCATACGCATCACGTCACGCGTGATATCGACGCAAATACCTCAGCCAAAAGCGTGATCGTCAAATACCACCGAGCCATTGGGGTTGGTTTGCTGGATATAGCATTCGAGATTATTATTATGCCCAGCTTTCCCGCAGCCACAGTAACAAGGATATTGCTTGAGCACGTCCTGGTTCGCAATCGCAAAGCGATATGCCTCTTGAACCTGGGGCGGCGCGTTCTTCGCGAAATCGGGTAAGGCCGAAGCGGGTGCCAATTTCAGCTCCGCGCCGCCACTGGAGCCGCCGCCGCTCCCATCGCAACCCACCACACTGAGCCCCAGAATCACCAAAATCACCAGCCATCCGGCTCTCATTTCGCTTATCGTGCCTCCTCAGCAGGGAACAGGTACACAAGTACATCAGTGACCTGGTCCATTTGCCACCTGTCTACCTGTGCACCTGGATGCCCGTGTGCCTCTTATCGCACCACTTTCACCTGGAACTCGACCTCGGCATGAGGCGTCGCCGGATCGTTGCTATCGATCCACACCAGGCGCATCACCTTACCCTCGGTCTCGTGGAATTCCGGATCAAACGTGATCTTCAACTCCGCCGATCCGCCTGGCGGTATGGCCTGCGACGTCAACTCTGCAGTCGTGCAGTTACACGAGGTCGTCACCTTCTCTACCTTCAACTCCCCAGTCCCGATGTTCCGCACGGCGACGGTCCGAGTCGTCTTCTCCGGCGGAATCTCTCCGAAATCCATGAAAGGTGTATCGATCACGAGCCGCGGTACACCGGCTCCGGTGCCCGGGCGAAACGCCAGCAACTCAAACGCCAATCCCCCCAAGAGCGCCATGGCCAGGATCAGGACAAAAGTTTTCACTCGCATTTCACTCTCTCAAGGTGGTCAAGAGGTGCGACGCACTTTGAAAGTGCGTCGCACCTCCAATTCTAGCACCACAAAGTCCAAATCGAGTCCAAATCCGGTTGACGTTCTGTTGAAAATAAACTTTAGCGAGAAAAAAGCATTCAGCTATCAGCCATCGACCGTCAGCCATCAGCCAGTCAGGGTAAGGGCGCCGTCCCGACGAGCATATAACGCAGCCACGCCAGGCCTGCCAGCTCCAGGCCGGTGAGCGCCAGAGCCACCGTTCCCGGCGCCAGGAAATCCCAGGGACTCAGGGCCTGACTCTCACGGCGCGTGATCACGAGCACCACGACCATATTCAAGAGCACCACCAGGCCTACCAATCCTACAGCACTCAGCACTGCAACCGGATATAGCAACCAATCGATGCCCGCGACGATCCCGGTGAATAACGGCAGGCAGGCCAGCACAGCCACCGCCAGGTCCCGCGGCCCGGCCAGGACCGGCGCCGGTTGCGCCTCGCGCCAGAAGGTCATATTAAACATTGGCCAGAGCACCCCGCCGATGGTGATTCCGGTCAGCAAGCCTGTCGCCAGGCGCAAGCGGTTGTCGGGCAAATATGCAAAGGGCAGGCCCAGGTCGTGCAAGAAGTTATTGGTGCCATCCAGAGCCATCACTCCGATGAAGGCGACCAGCACGGCCAGGGTAGAGACCGGCGGCAACTGGGCCGCCCGCCAACGCCCGCGCAGCCAGAAAGTGGTGACCGTCAGGGCAAAACCCCCATATATTCCCACCTTGCGGGCCTCCAGGGGGAGCTGCGTTCCGGCCAGAAAGTATGAGTGCGCAGGCCGCTGCGGATCGAGCCCGAAAGCGAGCGCCTGCAGCTTGACCAGGAGTGGCCACGGTGCAACGATCCAGCCCAACAGGGCGACAATCCAGACCCCGAGCAGCATCCAATTTTGGATTTTAGATTTTGGATTTTGGATTGTCAATTGAGTATCCCCTGCGTACAATCTAAAATCTAAAATCTAAAATCTAAAATCTAAAATCTAAAATCTAGAATTACTGAATACTACCTTCAGGCAAAATTTTGGCCAGGTAACGCTCGATATCCTTCTCGTTGATGAAAGCGCCGCGCCGAACGTCTGAGAGCTTGCCCTCGCGGTCTACAAAATAGGTCGTGGGATACGCCCGCAGGCCATAGAGATTGGCTACCTGGTCTCCATCGTCGAGGATAATCGGGAAGGACAGTCTGAGGCTATCCGCATAGTTCCTGGCAGCGATCCGCATCGCCTCGCCTCTGGTGCGCTCGCCGGTATCCACACCCAGGACCACGAAGTCATGCTGCTTGTGCCGGTCGTAGATACGCTGGAGTGCGGGCATCTCAAAACGACAGGGCGGACACCAGGTCGCCCAGAAGTTGACCAGTACTGCCTTGCCGCGAAAATCGCTAAGGCGCACGTCCTTGCCATCCAGGTCCTTCAGCGTAAAATCGGGCGCTGGCTCGCCGACCCGGACTTGCCCGAGCTCGACGCGGACGCCCGCCAACGAATAAGAGCCCGGCCCGACGACCGGCGACGCCACCGGCCGCGGCACAGCTAACCCCGCCGGCTGCTCCACGTCCTGCGGACCCCGCGTATACAGCCCCAGCAAGACGCCAGCCACCAGTGCGATGAAAATCACCATCACCGTCAGCACCACGCCCGCGAGCCGGGAGCTGACGACAATTTCCACCTCCCGGCGATTCCACCCGGCTGCAGATGGCGCGTCCTCTGGAGTTACGAGGGGCGCGGCCATTTCCACATCTCCGTCTACCTCTCCGTCACGCTCGTCTCGCTTGATAACTTCCTCATCCACTATATCACCTCAACTATCTCAGACACACGCTAAGAGCTTGTCTGAAAAGGTTCGTAGTGGGCGTCTATCCAGCGCCTAAATAGCGCACTGAAGCATGTAGTGAGCGTAGCGAATCTATGCGCACTACGAACACCGGGTGTAGACTTTTCAGACAAGCTCTAAGGCGCTCCACGCGTCGCTGGCACGATCTTGGCCAGGAGCTGCTCCAAAGCCTCCTGGGTGGGCACCGCCCCACGCTTCACGTCCACCACGATACCATTGCGGTCCACCAGAATGGTCGTCGGATAGCCGCGGACCTTGTAAGTATTCTCAACCTGGCCGGTTGTGTCCAAGATGAGCGGAAAAGTGAGGCCTAATTCCTGCCGGTAACTTTTCACCGCCTCTGGACCACGATCGGCCTTGATGTCGACGGCGAGGATCACCAGGTCGTGCTCCTTGTGGCGTTGGTAAGCTCGTTCCAGGAGGGGCATCTCCAGCCGGCAGGGATTACACCATGTGGCCCAGAAGTTGATGACGACCGGTTTTCCGCGCAGCTCGCTCAGGCGCCAGGTGCGCCCCTCCGGCTCACTCAAAGCGAAATCTGGGGCAACATTACCCACACGCGCTAACTGGGTGCCGGGATCAGGTGGGAGAAACGTCTCTACCTGCGACTTCACCTGCAACTCATTGAGCCAGGCTTCGACGCTGAAGGTCTCGCCCCGGGCATTGGCCTCGGCCGCTCGACCCGCCAGGAGCCGGTTGGCCCGCAATGCACCGCGCAGCCAATCACGCAAGGCCTCGCGTTGCAACCCAACCTGGTTGAGCCGATTGTCAATATCGGCAACCGAGACCTTGTACGACGCCGCCAGGCCCTGTAATTCGCTATCGACGTCGGCCTCGCTCACCTCCAGATTCGCCTTATTGGCCTCCTGGATCAGGATCACATTGCCAATCAACTGATCCAGGAGTTGACTTTGAAACTGGCGCCAGGCAAACGGTTCCGTATTCATCTCGCGCCCCTGGGCCAGGGGATACATGGCCAGGTTGACTCTGGATATTTTATCCAATTGTTCCCTGGTAATAGCCTCACCGTTGACTGTCGCCACCACCTCCGGTAGCGGCGCAGGCGCCGCCCCCTTCCGGCTCTGGCTCCACCAGACCAGGCCCACGATCAGGGCGAGCATGAAAACCAGAGCCAGCCACGACACTATAATGCCGAGCCGGCGCCCGGCCTTCTCCACTGAACCCGCTACAGGCTGTGTCCCTGCTGGCTGAGGCGGCGGACCGCCCTTACGACGCTTGGGTGCTGGCGACCGGTCGCCTGCCTCCACTTTTATGTCCAGCCACTTTGGCATCCCCTCGTCCCTTCTCGATTCTGCATTTCAGGCACTTACCGCAAAGCTTACTAACCTGCAAGCTGTCATGCTGAGCGCAGCGAAGCATCTCGGTGTTACAACGAAAGACTCGGCACAAGCAGGCAGAGACCCTTCGCTTCGCTCAGGGTGACAAAGCAAGTTATGCGCTACTGCCTAAAATCAGCGGACCACCGTGCCCGTGATCCTGAAGCGCAATTCACGACTCTGGCCCGACGGATCGTCACCCACGGGTTTGCCTTTAGGATCGTTCGAAAAGATCTGGATATACTTCTTGATCAGGCCGACATCGTCCGGCCTACTCGTCGGGTCATACCTGACGACCAGCTCCGCCGTGGCGCCAGGGGCTAATTCTATGGGAGGAATGATTAGCCCCTCCTCATTCATCTGAGCATTGGCGAATCGCGGAATGGTGCAGCCACAGGAGGCGAATACCTGGCCGATGAGCAGGTTGGCTTTGCCTGTATTCTTAACCGTGAAAGTGCGCTCCACCGGCTGATTACCCTGGATGACCCCAAAATCGTAGCTTAGCTCACGGTCAAGATCGCTCACTGTCAAGCGTGGGACATTCCCGATGGGGGCATTGGGATCGGCCAGTGCGAAATTTTCCAGGTTCGGATCGAGGCCGCTGGCCGACGGTTGGCGCGTTGCGACGACCAGACCGGGCGAGGCGCTTTGCACCTGTCCCTCTGGCCCAAGCTGGATCACCGTCCCCTGGCCATCGGTCGAAACGCCTGGCACCACCTGCACACCTGCCGGGTTAGCCGGCGCCACCGGTGCGCTGACCGGGTTGGCGGCCACCGGCGCCCGGCCGCCGCCGACTTGTCCGCCCACCATGATCCCGGTTAACAGCGCCACCCCCAGGGCCAGCACCACCAGTGCGCCTACCAGTACGCGCTGGTCAATCCGGATGACCACCGTTGCCTGTTCAGGGGCAGCCCCTGCCCTCTGGCGCGAAACACTTCTCTCTCTGCCCTTGCTCACAATACCCTCCTGCGGGAAAATGACCAAATCCCAAACTTGATCATTGGGATTTGGTCATTGGTCATTAGCCATTGACGATGGGTCATTCATTTAAGACGTTGGCAGTGATGCTGAACTCGGCCAAGGGAGCCGCCGGGTCGTTGGACTTGACTCGGACCTTGCGGGTGATGAAAGTGCCCTTATCCTTGTTCACGCGCGGGTCGTAGGTAACCCGGAGCTGGGCCTTCCCACCAGGAGCGACCTTGCTGTCACTCACCAGAGCTGCCGTGCAACCACATGAGGAGCTGACGTCGTCGATCACCAACTCCTTGGTCCCCGGGTTGACAACCTCAAAGGTCTTCTCCACCTTCTGATCGGGCTTAATCTGCCCGAAGTCCCAGATGAAATTCTTTTCCTCC
>JBBITV010000236.1:0-6355 GCA_037440585.1 Chloroflexota bacterium | reverse complement strand
GCATTTGGCGTAACCCGCGAGCGCGTCAGGCAGATCGAGGCCAAGGCGCTCCGCAAGTTGCGCCATCCGCAGCGCAGCCGGAAACTGCGTGATTTCCTGGGCTAGTTCGTCCTTCGTCATCATTCTTAACTTGACCCTACCGTCCGATTGGAGTATAATCCTGTACTGGTAATCCCTGGTAGCTCAATCGGTAGAGCGGCCGGCTGTTAACCGGTTGGTTGTAGGTTCGAGTCCTGCCCAGGGAGTCGCAAGCGGTGACGGGCTTCAGCTAATGGCTTTGGCTGGAGCCCAGTTTCGTCTAGGAGCACCGATGGGGTCAAAAATTGTCGCCATCGGCGGCGGAACCGGCCTCTCTACCCTTCTTCGCGGTCTCAAGACACACACGACCACCCTGACCGCCGTCGTCACCGTCGCCGACGATGGCGGTAGCTCAGGGCGGCTGCGGCGTGAGCTCGGTGTGCTGCCGCCCGGCGATTTTCGCCAATGCCTCCTGGCCCTCGCCGAGGCCGAGCCGCTGATGAGCCAGCTCTTTGAGTATCGCTTCGGCGAGGGCAGCGGGCTGGATGGGCACAGCTTTGGCACCCTGTGCATCGTCGCCATGTCGGGCATCACCGGTAGTTTTGAGAGTGCGCTGCGCGAATCGAGCCGCGTGTTGGCAGTGCGCGGGCGGATTTTACCTTCGACGCTGCGGAACGTGATCCTCTGTGCAGAGCTGGTGGATGATTCAGTAGTTTACGGGGAATCGCGACTCCCCCACGGGGGTGCCGCTATCAAGCGCGTGTTTCTCCAGCCAGACGATGCCCCCGCCTACCCGGCAGCCATCCAGGCCCTCCTCGAAGCCGACGCTATTGTCATCGGTCCCGGAAGCCTCTATACCAGTATCCTGCCGAACCTCTTAGTGCGGGACATCGTCCACGCGATCCAGGCCTCGGGCGGGCTCAAAATTTATGTCTGCAACGTTGCCAGCCAGCCCGGCGAGACAGATAGCTATAAACTTAGTGACTACTTAACTGCCATCCACGCCCACGTGGGAAGTCTCCTGTTTGATCATATCCTTGCGAACAACAACTTCAGCCCGCATATCCCGCCCGAGTGGGGTGTCACATACGTTCCCATCGACCCTGACGCAGCAAAACACCAAATCCCTATCGTTGAGGCCGACCTGGTGGACAAGCAGCGCCCCACCCGGCATGATCCGGCCAGGCTCGCGCAGGCGATCCTGGATCTCCTCTCAGGTGCAAGGCCCACAATTCGTTAGACAACCAGCCTAAAATCCGCTATAATTGCCCTACTTGACAGTCGCCAGTAGCCAGTAGTCAGACTTTCTGGCTACTGGCGACTGACTACTGCCTACTTGAGGTCTTTTAATGCGCTACCAGTCTCCCAAAGGTACACTCGATATTCTGCCGGAAGATCAGCCGTATTGGCGGCATGTGGAAGCCCGGGCACGGCACATTTGTGCTCTCTACGGCTACGGCGAAATCGAGACGCCTGTCTTTGAATATACCCCGGTGTTCGCGCGCGGGATCGGCCAGGGCACGGACATTGTTGACAAAGAGATGTACACCTTTGAGGATAAGGGCGGTGATTCCTTGACCTTGCGCCCGGAATTTACTGCCGGGGTCGTCCGCGCCTATCTGGAGCACGGCATGCACGTCCGTCCGCAGCCGGTCCGTTTGTACTCGTTGGGGCCAGCTTTTCGCCACGAGCGGCCGCAAGCAGGCCGGTACCGCGAGTTTCACCAGCTCAACGTCGAGGCCATCGGTGAACAGGACCCGGCCGTCGACCTGGAGATCATGCTTCTCGCCTGGCATTTTTATGACGATCTGGGCATCAGGGGCCTGTCCTTCCAGGTTAACAGCACCGGTTGTCCGGCCTGCCGTCCCGCCTATCTGGCAGACGTTCTCGTACCTTACTTGCGCGGCTACCAGGACCGTCTGGCACCCGAGGATCAGCGCCGGCTGGAACGCAATCCGCTGCGCGTCCTGGATTCTAAAGAGGCTCAGTCACAGCCGATCATCCAGGATGCACCCCGCATCATCAATTACCTGTGTGACGAGTGCCGGCGACACTTTGAGACTCTTCGCGGTTACCTGGAATGGCTGGACCGGCCCTACACCCTCAACCACCGGCTGGTGCGCGGGCTCGACTACTACACTAAGACGGTCTTTGAGGTCTGGGCTCAAGGGATCGGGGCACAGAATGCCTTGTGTGGTGGCGGCCGCTATGACGGCCTGGCCGAGGCGCTCGGCGGACCGCCTACTCCGGGCGTCGGTGTTGCCATCGGGCTGGAGCGGATTATCTTGCTGCTGAAGGAACAGGGTATCGAGCCGCCACCGCTTCCAGGAGCCAGGGTGTTCATCGCTTACCGCGGCGATGCCGGCAAGCGGGCCGGGCTTCAACTCGAGGTCGAGCTGCGCGCAGCGGGCATCGCGACGGTGAGCGCGGTGGGCGATCGGAGCCTGAAAGCCCAGATGAAACAAGCTGACCGCGAGGGTGCGCACTTCGCGCTGATCCTGGGTGACGATGAGGTTGCCGCCGGGACGGTCACAGTACGCGAAATGGCAACTGGGGAGCAGGCAGGAGTCGCTCGGAGTGGCATCCTTGATTATCTCCGGGTACGCATGGATGCCGGATTAAGTTCGTAGTGCGCGCTTCAGCGGGTTACTTGGACATTGGAGCGCCGGGTGCGAACCCAGTGGGGAACTATATGAGACGAATCGCCCTGCTGCATCACGGGCGGAAACCGGAAACACTTAAGCTCGCCGAAGAGTTGAGTGAGAAGTTGAAGCTCGTCGGGATAGAGTCCTGGATCGGGCCAGCGTGGGATGAGGCGGGCCTCCAGGCCAGGATCTGCGATCTGGACCTGATCGTCACACTGGGTGGGGATGGAACCGTGTTGCAGGCGGCGCGGGTCGCGGCACCGTGTGGCGTGCCCATCCTGGGGGTGAACTTTGGTCGCCTGGGCTTCCTGGCTGAACTTCAACCCGCTGAGGCCCTGAAGGTCATCCCCCAGTTGCCCGGGGCGACCTACCGGCTAGAGGACCGCATGATGCTGCACGCTGAATTAATCCGCGGTGCCGCACTGGTCAACACGTACGAGGCCCTGAACGACGTGTTCGTTGGTCGGGGGGCGCTGCCCAAGGTCGTCCGGTTAGAAACCATCATCAACGGCGAGCGACTCACCATCTACGCGGCCGACGGCGCAGTCGTCGCCTCGCCCACGGGCTCGACCGCCTACGCCCTTGCGGCTGACGGTCCCATCATCGATCCAAACCTGCGCAGTATCCTCGTCATGCCTGTCGTGCCCCATCGCACGCCGGTCCGTGCCCTGGTGCTTCCCCCCGATGCCGTCGTCGAGATAGTGGTCCATACCGACTACGATGCGGTGCTGGCGGCAGATGGACAGGTGAACCTGGACGTCAAGAACCATGACCGGATCAAGGTCACGTCCAGTGCTAACACCGTCCGCTTCATCAAGCTGCGGTCGGCCAATCATTTTTACGAGACGCTGGTGGAGAAACTACGATGACCCAGGCCAGCCGGACTGATGACAGGCATTCGCATAGCCGAAACATGAGGTCAAGTAAGCGACTGGGCCTGCCCGAACATACGTCAGAGGAAGCCAAGCTTGAAGCAGCCAGCCTGGTCCAGCGTGGTATTGCCGCAGCCCGCGCCGGGGAGCGGGACGAGGCGCGCAGTGTGTTGACCCGGGCCACGGACCTGGACCCGGAGAACGCTCAGGCCTGGCTTGAGCTGGCTGGCGTCGTGGACGATCTACAGCAGAAGCGCACGTATCTGCAGCGCGCCCTGCAACTGAAACCCTTTGACGAGGAAGCCAGGCTCGGACTGGAGCGAGTGGAGCAGAAACTCGGTATCACCTCGGCGGCGCAGCCTGCTGCGGAAGAGACATTGCACTGTACCTGGCATCCGGACCGGGAGACGTTGCTGCGCTGCGCTCGTTGCGGCAAGCCCATGTGCCCGGAGTGTTCGCGCCGCCACCCGGTAGGCCTGCGCTGCAAGGAGTGCGCCCAGGCGATGCGCTCGCCCCTGTACAAAGTCTCCACCAGCGACTTCGCGATCGCCGGCCTGGTCGGCCTCGTCCTGGCGACGATTGCGGCCGGGGTGATGACCTTTATCGGCGGCCTGTGGTTCATCGCCCTATTCGTCGGCCCGGCCATTGGCGGGTTCGTCGGCGAGACGATGAGCCGGGTGGTGCGGAACAAGCGCGGGCGAGGGATGCAGCTGCTGGCTGGCGTGTGCATCGTGCTGGGCGCGATGCTGGCGGGCGCGCTCCTGGTCGGGTTTCCCCTGGGTGCCGTCCGCGTGTTTGCTAACATCGGATTGTTGATTTATATTGTGCTGGGTGTGGGAGCGGCTGCCGCTCGCCTGAATTAGGTGACCGGAGTTGGAGCATGTTGGCCGAACTTGCCATCCACAATTTTGCCATTATCGACAAACTTATACTAACCCTCTCTCCCGGCTTCAACGTCCTCACTGGCGAGACCGGCGCTGGCAAGTCCATCATCATCGACGCCGTCAGCCTGCTGCTGGGCGGCCGGGCTGATAGCAGCGTTGTCCGGACCGGGGCGGACCAGGCACGCATCGAAGGGGTATTCGTCCTGGGCCCGGCGCAACGCGAGGCTCTCCGGCCGATCCTGGAGGAACTGGGCATCGAGGACGAAGGAGACGCGCTGATCCTGGCGCGGGAACTGGGCGCCTCCGGCCGCAGCGTGAGCCGGATCAACGGCCGCGCCGTGACTGTCAAGGCGCTCCAGGAAGTCGGCGAGCATCTGGTGGACATCCACGGCCAGAGCGAACATCTCTCGCTATTGCGCGTCCGCGCCCACGTGGATCTGCTGGACCGCTACGCAGGCCTGGCCGAGCTACGGGCGCAAGTGGCAGCGTGCGTGCGAGAACTGCGCCATGTCCGCGACCAGTTGGCCGCGCTACGCCGCGATGCCCGGGAGCTGGCCCGGCGGGTCGACTTGCTCGAATTCCAGGTCATGGAGATCAAACAGGCGAAGCTCAAGCCCGGCGAAGAAGAAGTCCTGGCCCAGGAGCGCATCCTGCTGACCAACGCCGAACGTCTGGTGGAGCTCGCCACCGGCATTTACCAGGCCCTGTACGAAGGCGATGGCGAGCAGCGCGCCGCCCTGGATTTGCTCAGCGATGCTCTGCGCGACCTGGCGCACCTGGAAAAGCTCGACCCGCGCCTGGCCGATCAGCGCCAGGCCGCCGAGACGGCTGTCTTCGCCCTGGAAGACCTGGCCCACGCCATGCGTGATTACCGCGACAACATCGAATACAGTCCCGCCCGGCTGGCACAGGTCGAAGAGCGGTTGGACCTGATTTTCCGCCTCAAACGTAAATACGGCGAATCCATCCCCGAAATTCTGGCCTTTGGAGAGCGAGCCGCCCAGGAATTGGAAACCGTTTCCCACAGTGAGGAGCGCATCCAGGCACTGGAGGCCGAAGAACAAGCCCGCCTGGCCGAGCTGGCGGAGTTGGCCAAAGAGCTCTCGGCGGCGCGCCACGCGGCATCCGAAAGCCTGGCCCGCGCCGTTGAGCAGGAGCTGGAAGAGCTCCGCATGAGTCGTACCCGCCTACAAGTCAGCCTGGAACGCGTCGAGGCCGCCGATGGCGTCGAGATTGACGGCCAGCGCTATGCCTTTGATGCAACGGGTATCGACCGGGTCGAATTCCTCATCTCACCTAACCCTGGCGAGCCCCTCCGGCCGCTGGTGAAAATCGCCTCGGGCGGCGAAACCTCGCGCCTGATGCTGGCTCTCAAAACCGTCCTGACCACCGCCGATACCACCCCCACCCTGATTTTCGACGAAATCGATACCGGCATCGGCGGCCGCGTCGGCGAGATTGTCGGACGCAAGCTGTGGGGATTAACCCAGTTTCGAGTTCCGGGTTTCGAGTCTCGGGTTGACTCGGAACTCGAAACCCGAAACTCGGAACGGGGACTCAGACATCAGGTGATTTGCGTCACCCATTTGCCCCAGATCGCGGTGTACGGCGACGCCCACTACCAGATTAGCAAGAGTGTGGCCGGGGAACGAACCCTGACGGCGGCGCAGATGCTCGACGGCGAAACACGTGTCGACGAGATCATGCAGATGTTGGGCTCCTCGGCGGATGCTGCGCGACAAACTGCAGCGGCGATGCTTGACCAGGTCCGGCAGTGGAAAACGGGGCAGGCTGAATTCGCCGTCTCCCCCAGATGAGCTCGATGGCCCCTACCCTCATTTCTCTGACCCCACACTGGACCGTTGATCCCCCCACGGGGACTGCCAAACACAGATTTGCCGGGCGCACGATCCTCAACAGCGCGCCGGCAAGCGTT
>JBBITV010000235.1:0-6425 GCA_037440585.1 Chloroflexota bacterium | reverse complement strand
CGTTCCTGTTCATCAACGGCTCGTATGCCATCCCCCTGATTTCGGACCCGTTCGGCTGGGGCTGGGATTTGCTGGGCACGAAGCACTATCCCTGGACGCCCTATTTCCCAGGGCTGGTGCCGTACCTCCAGGTGCCCGTGCTGGTGGCCGGTCTTGTGTTGTCGATCCTGTTGGCGTTCAAGATCTCACAGCAGCACTTTGCCCGGCTCGACCAGGCCCGGCGCGCCGTCGTGCCCATCGCCGCGTTCCTGACGGGCGTGACGCTGGTGTTTGTGAGGTTGTATCTGGGGTAGTGTCGTCAGTGAACAGTGAGCAGTGAACAGTGAACAGTCTGGCCCACTGATCACTGTTCACTGATAACTGTTCACTGTCTAGGAGGTTTGACGTGCGCAAATGGGAATTTCTGGCCGTGCTTCTGACTGTCGCTACCCTCGTCGGTGTCCCGGCGGGTGTGTTCGCGTACGAAGCCTATCGTGAGTCACAGCAGCCGCCCGGCCTGGCGCCGCACCGGGCTCCGAACCTGTTGATTCCGGCTGGGGATGTCGCCGCCGGGCGACAGGTGTTCGCGGACAACTGCACCGTGTGTCACGGCCCTGATGCGCGCGGCGGTGTGGGCCCAGACTTGCGCAATGTGGCCCGCGGTGGATCGACGTTTCTATATGCCTTTGTCCTCGACCCGAAGATGGCGAACAACAAGGCGACCATGCCGCGCGTTCCTCTGTCGGAGAAAGAGATTGCAGATGTAGTCGCGTTCCTGATAGCCCTTCCAGCCCTGCCGCCAGAGGCCGTCGCCACACCTGAGCTGGCGGCAGAACCCACCACGGCGCCGGCGCAAGATACAGTAGTGACCATCGACACGTCTCAGTCGACAGCGGCGCCCACCACGGTGCCAGCGCGGGATACAGCAGAGGCTATCACGGTGCCTCAGTCGACCACAGCGCCTACCGTTGCGCCGCCCCGAGATACGGCAGAGGCCATCACCGCACCTCGGCCTACAGCAGCGCGTGCGCAGGCTCCTGCACCAGATACGGCCCAGATCGTCGCCCAGGGCAAGGCTCTCTTCGCCAATAAAAAATGCGTGGTGTGCCACGGCGAGGACGGTGAGGGGACGGCTATGGCTCCGGCCCTGCGCAGCCTGACCGCGGCCACGATTCGTGCCCAGGTGCGCCAGCCTAAGGAAAAGATGCCGCCTTTCTCGTCGGTACAGTTGAGCGATGAGGAGTTGGAGGCGATTGTTCAATACCTTGGCAGTCTGAAGTGATCAAATTCGTTGAGCGGTTAGAGGAGTTGGCCATGGAAGATACCCAGTATACTCAACGCCCGGCCCCCATTCTGGTCGGTGTCTTTCCGGATGAGGCCCACCTGGGCCGTGCCGCCGACGAGTTAGTGGCGCGCGGCATCGGCTACGACTTTCTGGGCGCCCTCATTCAGGACGAGATGCTTCGCTCCGCTCAGCACGGGCGATACCTGTTAAGCGTGCGCGTGCCACGGCGTCGCCAGGCAGAAGTCGAAGCCCTGTTGGAGCAACACAGCGCGGTGGCGGTGGGTGAGCCGGAGGAGATCGAGCCAGGCTACGGGCCGGTGCCACACCCGGGCGCCTGGGAGGATCGCGACTTGAAACTGCCCGGCGGCCGGGAATACCCGGACACCGAATGGCCGCCGGCTCTCTCGTGGTATCGCGTCCGCATGCGTACCCTGGATACACGGGAGCGGTTACGCCACTTTGGTGAAGTGGAACTGGGCTATACCCTCGCCGAGGCGTGGGAAGAAGCCAGCCGCTGCCTGCTGTGCCCACAACCCAGGTGCGTGGAGGGCTGTCCGGCCCACAACGACATTCCGGGCTTCATCCGCGCGCTCCTAGAGGGTGACTTCGCGCGCGGCATCACCATCCTGCGCCGTACCAGCAACTTCTCCGGCATCTGCGGTCGCGTGTGCAACAAAGCCGAACAGTGTGAAGGCGCTTGTATCTTGAACGAAGAAGGGGGCGAGCCGGTGGCCATCGGCGCCCTGGAACGCTTCCTGGCCGACTGGGAGCTGGATACGGGCCAGCGGGTGAAACAGGCCGAAGCCAAACAGCCATCTACCGGCAGGCGCGTCGCCATCGTGGGCTCCGGCCCTTCGGGGCTGGCGGCGGCCGGCGACCTGGCCCTGGCCGGCCACCAGGTGACGGTGTTCGAGGCCTTGCCGGTCATCGGCGGGGCGCTGGCGTGGGGAGTCCCGACTTTCCGGCTACCGCAGCATGTGCTCCAGGCCGAGATCGACTATCTTCAGGCGCTCGGCGTCGAATTCAAGCTCGGGGTGAAAGTGGGGCGAGATGTGACCCTGGACGCGCTCTTTGCCCAGGGCTTTCAGGCCGTCTTCGTGGGCGCCCGATAGCGTGAGCAGATCGGCGACGGTGGACAAGTTGATCCGGTGCTGGCGCGGATCGAAGCCGGCCGCGGAGGGAGGCGTGTTGCGGATCGGGTGATCGGGCGGCGCGGCGGCCGGCACGCCGGCATCGCGCGGCGCCGACAGCGCCTGCCCGGCCACGACCTGGAGGGCATCTACACGGCCACCGACTTTCTCAGCCAGGCCAAACTGTCCCGCGTAGCACCGGCCGCGTCTTACAGGCCGCCGCGCCTGGGCAAGCGGCTGGCGGTCATCGGCGCGGGTAACACGGCCATGGATGTGGCTCAAACCGCGCTTCGCATGGGGTGGGAGCCGATGGGCGATGGGCAGACGACGGCCGACGTGGTCGAGACCGCGCTACGCCTGGGCGTCGAAGAAGTGACGGTGGTGTATCGCCGCTCGGAGGTCGAGATGCCAGCCCGTCCAGAAGAGGTACAGAGTGCGCGGGAGGAGGGCGTCCATTTCAAGTTTCTGACCGCCCCGGTGCGCTTCATCGGCGATGACCATGGCCGCGTCGTGGCGATGGAGTGTATCGAGATGGCCCTCGGCCAGCCGGACGCCAGCGGCCGCCGCCGTCCCGTGCCCAAGCCCGGCACCGAGTTCCAGATGCCGGTGGACACCGTCGTCCTGGCCATCGGCTACCAACCCGATCCCACGGTACTCCAGGGCACATCTGGATTGAACACCAACCGGGACGGTCTGCTCATCGTGGACCGGGCGACGGGGCGCACCGGCCGGCCGGGCGTGTGGGCCGGCGGCGACATCGTCCTGGGCCCGGACACGGTTGTGCGGGCCATGGTTGCGGGCAAAGTAGCCGCCAGAGACATGGAGCAGTACCTGGCTGCAAGCGGCCAGCCATGTGCCGCTCGCTGAAGTCAACTACTTCTCCGCTGTTCATTGAGAGCCTGCGCCGGCATTGCGATAACCCGCCGGTTTCGCTGAGGACAAGCCCGGCGGCCACGCCCACCCTGCACCCGATCGCGACTCAGGTGCTGCTGGAACCCATGAGCCAGGAGTGACAGAAGCTCAACAACGCTGTATATCCCCATCTATCGCCTGGAAGACGAACCTCGCGTGCGGGCAATCCTGGGCGATGGCTGGGATGACCCGCGCAAAAGGACCGATTGCCCCCGGGTCTCCGCGAACCTGAGCCTGGAGCAGTCGGTCCTTTTGCGCGGGAACCCTGCCTGGGCTATAATAGAGCCAGCCAGTTGTGCCCGCATAGGGAGATAGAGGCGAAGTGATGATCGAGAGTGTTTCGAGAATTGACGTTCACCAGACGGCGGCGACGAAGGCGCGTTACAATCGGATCGCCCGCTTCTATGACCTGATGGAGGCCATGCCCGAGGGCCGCTTCAAGCCGTGGCGAGAGCGCCTGTGGTCCAAGGTCCGGCCGGGCAACGTGCTCGAAGTCGGGGTTGGCACCGGGAAGAACATGCCGTACTATCCGCCTGGCGCGCAGATCACCGCAATCGACCTCAGTGACCGGATGCTGGAACAGGCGCGGGCGCGGGCGGTGCGCGAGAACATGGCGGTCGATCTCCGCGAAATGGATGCCCAGGCACTTTCCTTCCCGGACGACAGCTTTGACGCCGCCGCGGCCACGTTCGTCTTCTGCTCCGTTCCCGACCCCGTCCGCGGACTGCGTGAACTTGGGCGGGTGGTCAAGCCGGGGGGCAGGATCGTGCTCCTTGAACACGTCCGGCTGGAGCATCCGGTCCTGGGATTTCTGATGGACGTGCTCAACCCCCTGGTCGTGAGGATAATGGGGGCCAACATCAACCGCCGGACGGTGGAGAACGTGCGGCGGGCGGGGTTAGAGGTGGAGTCGGTGGAGGATCTTGCACCTGGAGGGCTGGTCAAGCTGATCACGGCGTGGGCACCCAAGCACCAGGCAGGTACATAGCTACGTGGCCATGTTCGACGCACCGCCACGGTGGATCGCACGTAGAAGCGTCGACGTCAGAATCGTTCTACCCTCAGGGGTGCCAGGTCAATATCCGGCGTTTCGCCGAAGGCGATTTGCGACACCAGCTTGCCTGTAATCGGGCCCAGGGATACACCCAGCATACCGTGGCCGCTGGCGACAATCAGGTTTTCAACAGCTTTGCTGCGCCCAACGATGGGTAAGCCGTCTGGGGTCACGGGCCGCAACCCGCTCCAGGTCTCCAACAGCTCCAGCGCTTCCATGCCAGGCAGGTACTCACGCGCGGCCCGACTGATGGCGTCGACCCGCCGCCGGTTGATAGATAGATCCATGCCGGCTAATTCCAGTGTGCCGCCAAAGCGAAGCAGTTTACCCATGGGCGTCACGGCCACTTTGCGTTCCGTGAGGTACAAAGGGACGCGCGGGCCGGTGGAAGGACGTTTCACAGTGATGCTGTAGCCTTTGGCCGCCTGGATAGGCAGACTGAGACGCAGGTTGCGGGCCACTACAGGTGACCAGGCGCCTGCGGCCAGCACCACCTGATCAGGCCTGATATTGCCGTGGGTGGTTTGCATTGTCGAAATCCGGCGGCCTGACGTTTCAAAGCCTATCACTTCCGTATGTGTCTTCAGGCAAGCCCCCCGACTCTCAGCCAGCCGGGCGAGTTCTCGCACAAAGCGGTCGGGAATCAGGTGAGCGTCTTCCGGGTAGTAGATCCCGCCGACGACGGAGGGCAGCACGTTGGGCTCAATGCGGCGCACGCCCGCCACGTCCAGCACTTGCGATTCCACACCGAACGCTTGCAGCAGGCGGGCCTCTGCGACACCCGCCTTGAAACCACCCTGGCTGTTGAAGAGCAATAACCACCCTTTGCGCTCGTAACCGAAATCCAGATCACCCCTGGCGGCCAGTTCCTCAAACAGTTCGATGCTGGCGCGGCCCAGGGCTAACAGGACCGGAATGCCCCGGCGCATCGGCTCCTCTTTGCAAGCAGCGCGAAATCTCCAGAGCCATCGGATTAGCTCAAGGTCCATACGCGGCTTGACGTAAAATGGGCTGTCGGCATCCAGCAGCCACTTCAGCCCTTGAGCCAGTACACCCGGCGCGGCCAGGGGGATGGAATGGCTGGGGACGATCAGCCCGGCGTTGCCGTAGGAGCTACCGGCGCAAATATGGTCCTTTTCGATCAGCGTCACCTTGCAGCCCTGGGCAGCCAGGTAGTAGGCCGCACAGACCCCGATAACGCCGCCGCCGATAATGAGGATATCTTCTTGTGTGCTCATAGCTCATTTCACTCCATTGTACCATTTCTGCACGGCGGCGTCAAAAGCTCCAGGGCTCGCCTCGCAATCATATTGCCCCAAAAAGCCTGCAAATCGTAGGGTAACCCTATTGACAAGTGGCCCTGGAAAGCGTATAATAGGGGTAAGGAACCGGCGCAAGCTCAATCCTCAGATCGACACGGGAGTGCGTCCGGGCTCGTGCCAAAACATAGTGCGTGGGTTTGATAGGAATTCATATCCGCGCTTAGGGGGCGGATCCTATCCCACGCGAAGGGCGCCCGCATGGCCTTGCTCAGGGCGTCCCGCCAGCCGATCTGTTGGCATGTCTCCTATCCAGGCTATTAAGGGAGACACCAGAGCGAGCGGCACGTGCAAGTCTCGGCCAGACGAATGTGGCCGGTGACCCTCGGTTCCAGCGTGAATCTCAGGATGCTGGTAAGAGTAGTCGAGTAGCGTCCAAGGAGGTCTTAGAGGGTTACGATTAGCGTAATTGGCTGTAGACAGATTTAAGCCGGGCGCCCACCTGGACTCATGAGGCTCCGTCAAAAAGGATGGAGCCTCTTCTTTTTGCCTTTAACTCCGACGTTAGTAGAATTTGTATGGTGGGAGCGACTGGCTCGCAGGAGATGTCGATGATAAAGTATACTAACCGGTTAATTCACGAAACCAGCCCTTACCTGCTCCAACACGCCCACAACCCCGTCGACTGGTATCCCTGGGGTGAAGAGGCGCTACGCAAAGCGAAAGAACATAACAAGCCGATCCTGTTGAGTATCGGCTATTCGGCCTGCCACTGGTGCCACGTCATGGCGCACGAGAGCTTCGAG
>JBBITV010000234.1:0-6439 GCA_037440585.1 Chloroflexota bacterium | reverse complement strand
GCACAACGCCTATCCCCCAGTTGAACTCACGCGGTGCCCGGTAAGCACCGGTATAGAACACGCGCATCATGTGCAGGACGACCGCCAGAACCATCAGGTGGGCAGCCCACCGGTGCATGTTCCGGGTGAACTGGCCGAGGGGCACGACGAGCTGCAGCGTCTTCATCGTCGGATAGGCCCGTTCGACCGAGGGCACGTAGAAGAACATGAGCAGCACGCCAGTAAAAATGAGGGACAGGAACAGGATGGCCGAAATGACCCCCAGGCCCAGGGTGG
Organism: Chloroflexota bacterium; assembly: GCA_037440585.1. Taxonomy (GTDB): domain Bacteria; phylum Chloroflexota; class Anaerolineae; order Epilineales; family JBBITV01; genus JBBITV01. The sequence goes on along the minus strand of JBBITV010000234.1, from coordinate 6,163 downwards.
TCGAAGCCTTCAAGCTGTGCCGGCTGACCTTGACCGGGTGCAGGTGGAAGAAGACGTTGGTGGTCATGATCAACGAGCGGTTCAGTTCGTTGTCCGGCCACCCGTGGCGGAAGAAGGAGCGCCATACCCGTGATTTCGTGATGCTGTTGATAGCGCTTGCCATGGAGCCTCCTTCACTGGTGACAGGGTGACAAGGTGACAAGGTGACAAGGCGAAGTTACCTGATCACCTTGTCACCTTGTCAGTCGTGTAGACGAGTTCCTCTTCAAACGTAAACATCGCCATCGTGATGGCGCCTGTCGGGCAGCGCCGGGCGCACAGGCCGCAGCGTGTGCAGATGGTTTCGTCTTTGAGCATGGCGGCGGCGGGCGGCGCGTCGGGCCGGGTGAAAGCCGCCAGCGGGAGGCCGTAGGTCGCCTGGACGACTTTGGCCAGCCGTTCGTCGCCGGCCAGGTCTTTCAACGCTACGATCTTGAGGCAACTCCACGGGCACACGTCTACGCAGCCGTTGCACAGGATGCACTTTGTGCCATCGAAGATGGTATTGATGCCGCAATTGAAGCAGCGCAGCGCCGCCGCCCGCGCTTCAACTTCGTCGTAGCCAATCTCCACTTCGGCGATGCCGATACGCCGGTCCAGGGGAGTGGTGGGCACTTTGTGGCGCGGGATGCGCTCGTAGCCGTCGGGCATGCGGTGGTTGGGGATCGGTGTCATCTTGCCGCGCCGGACGACCTGGACCTGGCGGCCCTGGATATAACCCTCGATGCTGCGCGCCGCCCTCTGCCCGTCGCGCACGCCCTCGATCAGGATGCGCGGGCCGTAGACCACGTCGCCGCCCGCGTAGATGCCCGGCGCCGTCGTCGCCATCGTCTGCGGGTCGGCCACGATCAGGCCGCGCGGGCTGACCTGGATGTCCTGCGTTCCTTCGAGAAAACTGAGGTCGGCCGCCTGGCCGATAGCCAGGATGATGGTGTCACATTCCATGATCGATTCGGTGTTCGGGATAAACGTCGGGTTGAAACGGCCTTGCTCGTCGAACACCGATTTCACTCTAATCGTCTCCAGGCCGGCGACTTTGCCGTCGTGGCCTACGATGCGGTGCGGTCCCAGGCGGGTGTGAATCTGGATGCCTTCTTCCAGGGCTTCCTCAATCTCGCTCGGGGCGGCGGGCAACTCCTCCCAGCTTTCCAGGGCGACCATGTGGACTTCGGAGACGCCCAGGCGCACCGCGGTGCGTGCCACGTCAAAGGCCGAGCGAATCATCTCGACGTCCAGTTGCTCAGACGTGGACATTTCTGTCAGCGCGGCCCTGGCGGTTTCCAGCAGCTCGCGCAGTTCGTCCTTCGTTAGCTTTTCCAGGTCGACCTCGTCCATGCGTGCGCGGAGCGCCGTCCGCGCGGCGTCCACCGCCACGTTCCCGCCGCCGACGACGATGACGCGACGGCCCAGGTTCACCCGGTAACCCATGTTGGCGTTGAGCAGGAAGTCGACCGCTTTGAAGACACCATCCAAGTCAGCGCCTTCGATGCGCAAGTCGCGCCCTTTGCGCAGGCCGGTGCTGATGAACACCGCGTCGTAAGTGCGGCGAATCTCGGCCAGGCTGATCTGCTCGCCGACGGCGGTGTTGAGGCGAAGCTCGACGCCCAGGTCCAGGATGGCCTGGATCTCCAGGTCGAGCAGGTCGTGCGACAGGCGATATTGCGGCACCCCCAGGCGCAACATGCCACCGGGCACGGGTGAGGCTTCGAAGATGGTGACCTGGTGGCCCAGGATGGCCAGATCGTGAGCGGCGCCCAGGCCGGCCGGGCCGGAACCAATCACCGCCACCCGGCCGCGCTTGCGCCCAGGGGTAGACGCCAGGCGCCGCAGGGTGCTGCGATAATGGGCGGTGGCGGATTGGCCAGGCGGTGCGGGAACCTCACGGTGGTGCAGCGCCTCCACGCCATGCCGCTCGGCAACAAAACGCTTGAGCGGGCGGATGGCAATGGGCTCGTCCATGCTCCCCCGGCGGCAGGCCGTCTCACATGGGGCAGCGCAGATCCGGCTGCAGGCAGAAATCATGGGGTTGGGCTCGCGAGCCAGCAGGTAGCCCAGTTGGTCGTCACCGTTGGCAATGGCGGTGACGTAGCCGCGCGCGTCGGTACGCACAGGGCAGGCGGCCTGGCACTTGATGCTCCGCTGGTAGTAGTCGAGATCGGGGATTTCGATGCGATACTTGTCTTGCGTCAGGCAGGTATGACAACGAATCCACGGGATTAACCGAATTCTTGGACTCCCATTAGGACCATTGTACCATACCGAGGTCAGAACAGATGTCGCAGAAATGTCTCAACTATGTCAAAAACATCGCAGCAACGTGGAATGGTAGTTGTGTTTTTCGGAGGGTGTTGCTATAATTCAGCCACAGGCTGGAAAGGAGTTGGTGTGGGATGGCCGACGAAGCCGAACATGTCCAGGGGCAGAGAACGCGGGTCTTCCCCACGATTTTGCCCGCTCTGCTCTTCATGCTCGTTCTTGGCTACGAGCTGGTCAAGCATCTGTTGATCCGCCACGAGGGCGTTGGCCTCGAGATGGTGGTGGATATATTCCTGTTCGGGATCGTCGGCCCGGCGGCGGTGGCGCTGAGCCTGAGAGAGCTACGACGCTACCTAATCGGGCAAGCCGCCAGCGCCGCTGAGCTGCGCCAGGCCGCCGCGGAGATGGCCCGCACCCAGGCTGAGCTGATACAGCTCAACCATGAGTTGGAGACCATCGTCGCCCGCCGGACTGAGCATCTGTTGCAGGCGCGCCTGGCGCTGGAGGAGAAAAACGAGGCGCTGCGCCAGGCCAATGAGGAGCTTCGAGAGCTTGACCGGCTCAAGTCCGACTTTGTGTCGCTGGTTTCCCATGAGCTGCGGTCCCCCCTGACCAGTATCAAGGGCGGGGTCGAACTGGTTTTGCGCTTTGGCGGGAGTCTGGATCCCGCTCACCGGGATGCTCTTGAGATTATCGCCACGGAGACGGCCCGCCTTAGCCGGCTGGTCGAGGACATTCTGAATGTGTCGCGCCTTGAGGCGGGTAAGTTGCGAGTGAGCCCGGGGTTGCTGTCCCTGCCACCTTTCCTGGAGGGGATTGTACGTTGCAAGGCGGCTGGCGCGCCGGGACACTGGCTGCAGCTCCAGGTTGAGCCGGGCCTACCGTTGGCGTGGGCCGATGAGAACCTGGTCAACGACGTCTTGTTCAATCTGCTGGATAATGCGGTGAAGTATTCCCCGAGTGGGGGCCATATCAGTGTGAAAGCGGCCCGGTTGGATGACGGCTATGTGCGCATCTCCGTCACCGACGAGGGTCCCGGTATCCCGCCCGAGGATCGAGCCAGGATCTTCGACAAATTCTATCGTGGGGAAGGTGCCGAGAACCAGGTGGTGGATGGGCATGGATTGGGGCTCTATGTGGCACAGAAGCTTGTGGCAGCCCAGGGTGGCCAGATCTGGGTCGAGAACCAACCTGACCGGGGCGCGTGTTTCAGTTTCACCCTACCCGTGGCGGTGGAGACGGCCGATGAAGTCGAAAGTGCTGGTGATTGACGACGACCGGTCGGTGCTGACGCTGCTGAGCCAGTACCTGGCCAATGCGGGCTATCAGGTCAGCCAGGCTGAGAATGGCCTGGAGGGTCTGCGCCTGCTGTATCAGGAGCAGCCGGATGTGATCGTCCTGGACCTGATGATGCCGCGCCTCGACGGCTGGGTCACGTTGAGCCGGATCCGGGAATTGACCGACGTGCCGGTATTGATCCTGAGCGCCAAGGGTGAGGAGCTGGACAAATTGCGCGGCTTCCGCCTGGGCGCGGATGACTACGTGACCAAGCCGTTTAGCTTCGCCGAACTGGAGGCCCGGCTGCAGGCCATCTTGAGTCGCTCCGCCCGGCGCCCGGGCGAGAAACGGCCGGACATGCTACGCTGGGGCGATCTGGAGGTCAACCTCAAAGCGCACCTGGTGACCCGTGGTGGTCAGGCGCTCGACCTGTCCCCAACCGAATTCAGGCTACTGACGTACCTGATGGAGCACGCCGGCGAGGTTGTCTCCGCCGAAGAACTCGTCGTCCGGGTGTGGGGTCAGGAGTATGCCGGCGATGTGGGCTACATCCGGCGTTACATCTGGCATCTCCGTCAAAAGATCGAGCCCGACCCGGCCCATCCCCAATACCTTTTCAACGAGCGGGGCGTTGGCTACCGGTTTGGGATGCCGCAAAGTCCCTACACCTTCTAACCCCTTGTCAGACTCAGCAAAACCTGCTACAATAGGGCCGTTCGCTAGCTCTCCCTGCGGACCTCTAGTGGCAAGACCACCGCCAGGCTCGCTTATGTACCGCTTCGCCTGTCATCTTTATCAACCGCGTAGATTCTATCACCAGATCGCCAGATTCCCGCGACCTGATTACTCCCTTGAGGAGGCGGCCGATGGGCGATGCCCTGCTGAATTGGGGCACCCAGTTTATCCTGGCAGTGCAGTCGATCAGCAGCCCTTTTCTCGATGCGGTTTTCACAGGCTTCACCTTGCTGGGTGAAGAGGAATTCTTCCTTCTCTTCCTTCCACTCATCTACTGGTGCATCAACAAGCGTATCGGCATCCGCCTGGCAGTGGTCTTGCTGCTGGGCGACTATCTTAATGGTCTCCTCAAGCTTCAGTTTGCCACTCCCCGCCCCGATGACCCGCGCATCCGCGTTCTCCGCGCCGAGACGACCTACGGCTTCCCCAGCGCGCACGCCCAGAACTCGGCGACGGTATGGGGCTACCTGTCCACACAAGTTCGCAATCGTATATTCTGGGCCGTCGCTGTCCTCCTTGTTTTGCTGAATGGATTCTCACGGATCTATCTGGGTGTCCATTACCCGCACGACGTGATTGGCGGGTGGGTCATTGGCGCATTGGTGGTCCTTCTGTTTAACATAGCTGCCACCGTAGTGGATAATCTGATCGTGCCCGGCTTCGCCAAACTCGTGGGAGCAGTGCTGGTCCCGGTCGCCCTTCTGAGTCTGACCTTCACAGACTTCGCTGCACGGGACATGGGGACGCTGCTGGGGCTGGGACTGGGTGCCCTACTGGAAAGGACCTGGGTCGATTTCGACCCGCGGGCAGACGCGGTACGGCAAGTCGCCAGGCTGGCCATCGGGCTGGCGGTGGCTTTCGGATTATGGATGGGGTCGCGCAACGTGTTGCCACCCGGCGAGATGGCGCGCTTCGCCCGCTACGCGCTCCTGGGGTTCTGGGTTGCCGGACTGGCACCGTGGTTGTTTGTGGCGACGGGGTTGGCGAAGAAGGAAGGGAATCGGCGTCAGCGGACAGGGAGCGGATGATCGGTCAACGGATGGCCTTCGGCGCGCCAGACTAACGTGGTTGACAGATACGACGGCCCGCCTGGTGCAAACTCGACGGAGTATGTAGCTAATCGGACTTCACCGCTTGCTTGACGGCTTCTTAGCAGGGCGCCTGGTCCTCTTGGACTGCGGAGCAGGCTTCGTCTGCGCTGGTGAAGGTTTCTGAGTACGGGCCTGCTTGTCGTCTGCCTGTGCGGGTGGGACGGGCTTCTTTGTTGCCGGCTTCGCCTCCGGCTTGGCCGCTGGCTTCCTGGCGGGGGCACTTGCCTTGGCTGGCGTGCTAGCCTTCTTCTCGGTGGTGGCTGGGAATTTTGCCGTTACCCGCTTCCCTTTGGTACTGGCCGCAGTTGGCGTCTCGACTTTGCCGGCCCTCCCGGATTTCGGGCCAGTTACATGCTGGCCACCGCCATCTTTGCCCTCGTCACGGCCTCGCGTGGTCTTGGCCTTAGGTTTGCCGTCCGGTTCGGGCAGGCTCAATTTCATCTGAACCGGCTCGTGCGCGTCGCCATTCTCGCCCGCATCGCCGTTCCCCGCCCGCGCCGGGCGCTCCAGGCTCCTGGCGCTCAGCCGCGCCAGGGCAACCACCGAGTCACCTTTTCTCAACTCCACTACCCGTGTGCCGCGCGCCGGCCGGCCCTGCTGGGCGATGCTCTTTACCGCGGTCCGCATCACCATCCCTTCAGCCGAAATCAGGCTGATCTCGTCCTCGACCGTCACAATCTTGGCCGAGACGATGGGACCGGTCGCGTCCAGTTTCTTGGGGTCGAGCGTGACCACGCCGCCGGTGTAGCGACCCTTGACCGGGT
>JBBITV010000233.1:0-6490 GCA_037440585.1 Chloroflexota bacterium | reverse complement strand
GGGACGCGAATACCGCGCCGCTTCAGTTCGGTGGCATAGGTCAAGAACCAGGTGCGGTGAATGGTGAACACGTCGTCGGCGTACCAGAGCATGTCGGGCCGATACGTCTCCAGCAGCCATTCGACTTCGTCGGCGACGTTTTGCACAGAGCGGCGGCGGTGGCTGACGCCGTAGACCGAGTGGGAGCACCATTTGCAGGTGTAGGGACAGCCGCGCGCCGTGATCAAGGAGACGGAACCCAGGCCGTGATGCTTGCGCCAGGTATCGACATATTGCTGCAAGTTAATGGACGGCCGGTCGGGCCAGGGCAGGCTGTCCAGGTTCTGGACGAAGGGGCGGGGTGGCGTCCTGACAATCTGCCCGTCGTCGTCGCGATAGACGATCCCTTTGATGTGGGCCATGTCTCGCGGCCCGCGTTGCGCCAGGTGCAGCAATAGCTCCTCTAGCGCCAACTCGCCCTCGCCAATGACAACCACGTCCGCCCCCCGTGCCAGGTACTCCTCGGTGTAGTAGGGTGGCTCCGGGCCGCCAAGGATGACGGTGGCGCTCGCCTGTTTGGCCTGCCGGATCATCTCCAGAATGTTGAACTTGGTCATCAGGTTGCAGTACAGGCCGACGACTGGCGGGTGCGCGCGAGCCAGCAGGTCGTCAAAGGCCTGGCGCGACTGGAAGGTGGAATCGAACAGGCCGACGTCGAAGCCCCGCGACTTGAGGTAGGCTGAGTTGTACAGGATGCCCAGCGGCGGGTAGGGCTTCATCACCTTCAACTCGTGCGGGTCTTCGTAGAGATAGTAGCCGTGGGCAAGTAGGATATCCATGAGTTGATCACTTATGCTCAAGACAGCTTGGGCATCGGCTTCAATTTCTCCAAAATCGCCTTCTCTAGCGGCCACGCGTAAAAATCGCGCTCACAACGCCAGCGGGCCAGCGTCTGGATGGGCGCACGCAGCAGCGTCGGCCGGGCCCAGGCGATGCGCTGGTAGAACTTGAAGCGCTCGACCAGGTCGTGTTTCTCCTGCGTGACCCACGGGCCGGACGCGCCCACGTAGTCGAACTCGGCCCATTCTTCGAGGGTGCGCGGGAACTGGTAGCCTTTTTGCAGCAACATGTCCGCGATCGGGTTGCCAGGGTAGGGCTTGTAATAGAAAATCGAGATTTCAAAATCGGGGCTCATCGCCCGCAGTTGCCTGGCGACGCGCAGGCTCTCGGCTACACTCTCGTCCGGCTCGTCGGGGAAGCCGACGATGAAGTTAAAGATGACGCCGATGCCCTGGCGCAGGCACTTTTCGGCGCTGTCGAAGACCTGCTCGATCTTGATGTCCTTCTTCATCCAGTCGAGCATCCGCTGCGAGCCCGACTCGACGCCGATCATCACCCGCCGCAGACCAGCACGCTTGCATTTGGCGAGCAACGCGTCGTCAAGGCGGAACCCCTGGTCGGCGCGCATTGTCGCCGTCCAGGTGAAGCCCAGCTTGCGTCGCATGAACCCGTCGGCGATGGCTTCGACGCGATGCTTGTGGGTGAAGAAGGTCTCGTCTTGCATCCCCACGTCGTGGAACCCGTAGCGTTTCCAGAGGACTTCGAGTTCCCGGCCCATCCGTTCCGGCTCCAGCGCCATCCACCCGCGCTTGTACACGAACGGGTCGGCGCAGAAAGTGCAGCGGAACCGGCAACCTTGCGACGAGATATAGTCAAGCTGCCGATCACGTTTCAACTGGAAATACCGTTCGACATCGATCAGGTCGTAGTTCGCGGCGGGGAAGGCGTTGAGGTCTTTGAGGGGGCGGGGCGGACCCGTTTCGAGTTTCGAGTTTCGAGTTTTGACGACGGCCCCCGCAACTTGAAACCCGAAACCCGAAACCCGAAACTCGCCAGCCGCCAACCGGTTGACAATCTCAGCGAAGGTCTCCTCGCCCTGGCCCACGACGGCAATGTCGACGCTGGCCTCGTCGAGGGTCTCTTCTGGAAAGAGCGAAGGGTGCCAGCCCCCCCAGACGATGGGCAGGTCGGGGCGGCGGGCTTTGGCAGCGCGGGAGATCCGGAGCGCATCGCGGATGGGCGCACCGGTTAGTACGCTGACGCCCAGGCACAGGGCATCACCGATCTCGCCCAGCACCGCGCCAACCGGGTCCTTTTCCAGCCGCCCATCGATAAGGCGCACGTCATACCTCGCCGGGTCCAGGTAGGAACCGATGGCGATGAGGGCCAGGGGCATCGTGTAGAAAACGGCCTGTGGGTTGTAGAGCACTATTTTGTGGCGCATGTCAATCTATTTGGGGCGTAGGCTGCGCGGCTGCCTCTGCCGTCATGAGCTGCGGCAGCGGACCGATGCTCTCATGGGGCACCTTCGCCAGGCGATCCAGGCGCCAGCGCTCTAGCGGCAGGGTCGCGACGTGATAGGCCATCGCTGCGGCCCGGCGCACGTGGCGCGGGCGGAGCCGGGCCGGGCGACGGGCAACACGCTTTAGCTCTGCCCAGGTCTTCCGGCTGCGGAACTCCTTGTGCAGGACCGTGTGCAGCTTGCGGTAGAACTCCGTCGTGAACGGGCCCTTGTAGAGCATCGCCAGGTCGTTGGAATCCACCCAGTTCTGCTTCTCCCCGAGCTCGGCCTTGACATTCTCGTAGAATTTGGTGCCGGGCAGCGGGTAGCTGACGGACATACCAATGTCGTCGGGCTGGCAGTCGCGCACCATCTGAAGCGTCTTCTCGATGTCCTCGCGGGTCTCGCCAGGATACCCAAACTGCAAGAAGAATCCGACTTCGATCCCGACCTGGTGCAGCCTGCGCGTCACCTGGTAAATCTGCTCGACCTTCGTTCCCTTGTCCATCGCGTCCAGGATCTTCTGCGACCCGGATTCCGCCCCGACCCAGACGGTCTTGCAACCAGCACGCTTCAACGCCTCGATGGTGTCGCCTTTGAGGAGCAGGTCGACCCGGTTGAGGCTCTTGAAGGGCACCCTGGCATCGTGCTGCTCCACCAGGTCCGCAAAACGCTGGATCCAGCCGGGCTTGAGTCCCATGATGTCGTCAGCGAACCAGATGTGATCGGGGTGGAAAGTGTCCTTGAGCCACTTCAGTTCGGCGACGACGTTTTCCGGGCTGCGGACGTTGTAGCGCTGGCCCCAGATTGGTTTGGCGCACCAGTTACAGTGGTATGGACAGCCACGCGTGGTGACCATGTTCATCGAGTAGTAACCATGCCGCTGATACCAGATTTCCCGGTAGCGCGAGACGTCAACCAGGTCCCAGCCAGGGAACGGCAGCGCGTCCAGGTCTTTGAGGTCGGGGCGTCGCGGAGTATACACGATAGAGGTACCCAGGTACCCAGGTACCCAGGTACCCAGGGAATCTGTTTCCTGATCTCCCTGTCTCCCTGTGTACCTGTGTACCTGTGTACCTGGATAAGCTAGGCCGAGGATCGATTCAAAAGGCGTATCGATACGCCCGGTCAGGCGATCCAGCAACTCGCCCAGCGTCGCCTCGCCCTCGCCGACGAGGACGTAGTCCACACCGTGGGCAAAGTACTTGGGCGCGTGGTCGGTCGCGTCCGAGCCGCAGACAATGACCGTACAGCCGCGCGCTTTGGCCATCTGGCTCATCGTGAAGGCAGCCTGGCGCATGCGGAGTAGGCACATCTTGCTCAGATAGTTGAAGTTATCTTCAAAGATGACTGCGAACTGCGGCCGATGTCGATCTAGCGCTGCCGCCCACTCTTCTTCGGAATCGGCCAGCATGGCGTCGAACAATGCTACGTCATAGCCCTTGTTCCGAATGTAGCTGGCCGCGTATAGCGTACCCAGGGGTGGATACGGCTGCATCGCCTCGTAGAGCTTAGGATCGAAGCGAAGATAATACGATTGGCCGAACAAGACCTGGCTCATCTTAGAGTCCATACTCCCGGACGCGCCGCTCGAAACGGTCGAGGATGATCCGGCCGTGGCCGTCAAAATGGCCCTTGCAACAGTCAGGTGAAAAGACCAGAGGATCCAGGGGGGCGCTCGCCTGGCGAGTTAACCTGGCCACTTTACGCCGCATTTCCCACGCTTCCAATGCTGCGCCAATGCGACCGCTTAACATACGTTCCAAGACGCCCTGGATTGCGCGTCCGGTGCGACCCAACTCGCGTAGACCGTCTTCGGACGGCGGTCCATCGGCCTGGGGCAGGTAATTGCGGGTCCAGGCGTTGAGCGCCCGCATGCGATAGTAAATCTCCGATCCGTATAGCGGCACCATTTGCGCTAATTCTCGCGCTGTGAAAAGGTTACAGTCATCCAGTACCAGCGCCCGGTCTGTCAAGAAGTAGTTCGGGCAGATGCGCTCGCCAAACAGCCGCGCCGCGTAAACTACCAGGATGACCAGTGCGCGGCACAGCCACAACCGGCCTGGCGCGGTGACGACGAGCAGATCGATGTCGTCCTGTGCCTCGACGTTGTCTACGGCGAGGGCACCCGTCACCGCCACCATGCGGACGAAGGGTAGATGGGCAATGATCCTGACAAATCGCCGGGCACGCTGCCACTTCTTTTGGGCAATCGCTGAGCGCCGCTCGCGCACGCCGGCCAGGTGCGTCCGGCCGCGCAATGCAAAGAAGCCATTGTGCCGGTGAACCAGGCCGTCCGCGAACAAGCCTTCCTCCAGCACAGCCGAAACCTCCTCACGCTGGACTTCTAACTCCGGCAAATACCGGCAAATCTCATCTGCCGTCAAAGGGTAATCGAAAATATCGGCATAGAGCAGGGTCTTAAGGATCGCTTTGCTCAGATTCGCACGGCCTTTGGCGGGTTCCCGAGTCATGGCCTGGTCCCCTTCCGCATTTCTCATGGCGCGTTCTCCAGCGCCGTAGAGAGCACTCTCCTGCTCTAGGTTACGAATCAGGCACCAGGCATGGATTGCCGAAACTTCTTGATTATAAAAAATGCAGGCCAAAACCGCCAAATGATGCAGGGTGTATCCACCTTGTCCTTTGGCAGAACCTATGCTAAACTTGCCCTGTGGCGAAGTGTTGAAAGTCACGCTGTGTCAATCCCACACCATGCAGTAGAAACAGGTGAGGTGTTTCCATGCAACTGGAAGACTATTTCGACTTTCTGAGTCCGGATGACATCCGCATCAAAGGACACCGGATCGGCATCGATGATGTCCTCCATTACTACCTGGAAGGTTATACACCAGAGGAAATTGCTGCGCAGTTGCCCTCGTTGAGCCTGGAAAAAATCTACGCCACTATTACGTACTACCTGCACAATCGTGGTGAAGTGGACGCCTACCTGGCCCGGCTGGCGGCCTGGCGAGAGGAACGTTACCGGGAATGGGAGGCCAACCCGCCGCCTGTCGTTCAGCGCCTGCGGGCCTTGAAAGCTCAACGGGCGAAGAGCGACGGCTCTACGTCATGAAAGTCAATTTCCTGCTGGACGAGAACCGATCGCCCAGGCTCAAGACAGCCCTTCTACGCCTCAATCCGACGATCGATGTGCTACGAGTTGGGGACCCAGGTGCACCGCCCTTGGGCACACCGGATCCCGACTTGTTGCGCTATCTGGAGGTGACACAGCGGGTGTTGGTTACCTCGAATCGTGTCAGCCTACCGGCCCACATTAAGGCTCACTGGGCGGCTGGCGGTCGCCCTTGGGGTGTCTTCTGGGTGCGGCCCAGAACCTCGATTAGATGGCAGGCGGAAGAGCTTTATTTGATCTGGGAGGCCAGCGAGCCGGAAGAATGGGTAGATCAGCTGAGGTGGATCCCACTCTGATGATGGTCCATGTTCAGCTCGAGCACAAGGGAGCTATCTTGACGAATCGGCCCTTTCTATTTACGGTTGTCTTTGTGTCTGGGATGACAACACTCGCCGTCGAGCTTTCCGCCTCGCGTCTACTCGCTCCGTATTACGGCACGTCACTGCTGGTGTGGGCCAATCTGATCGGCCTGATCCTCGTTTACCTGACGGTTGGCTACTTCCTGGGCGGTCGCTGGGCCGATCGCAAACCCTACCCGGGCGTTCTTTACCAGATTACCGCCTGGGCCGCATTTCTGATCGGCCTGGTGCCATTTATGGCACAGCCTATCCTCTATTGGTCGGTCGACAGCTTCGTCAACGGCTCGGTGGGCGTCTTCGCCGGATCGTTGGTCGCCGTCATCGCCCTCCTGGCCGTGCCGGTCGTCCTGCTAGGGACCGTCTCGCCCTTCGCCATCCGTCTGGCCGTCCGAGACGTCAACACCACTGGCAACGTCGCCGGTGGCGTGTATGCCATATCTACCGTCGGCAGCATCGTTGGCACGTTTCTGCCAGTGCTGGTGCTCATCCCCACCATCGGCACCCGGCGCACGTTCCTGGTCTTCTCAGTCCTTCTCCTGGGCCTATCCCTCATAGGCCTGGCTCAAACCAGCCTGCGTCTGGCTACTGGATACGCCACCATGCTCGTGGTTATTGGCGCCCTGATCATCTTCGGACCGGAAGGGCTCGTTAAACCGGGGCGCGGCCTGGTCTACGAGG
>JBBITV010000232.1:0-6497 GCA_037440585.1 Chloroflexota bacterium | reverse complement strand
CAGGAACACCCGCAAGACACGTCACCTTTGGCCGCGCGAACGCTTGTGCTGCCGCGCAACCGCGCGTTACTGCCCCGCCCCAAAAACCTCACCAAGGTCTGGTTCGAACAAATCGCCTTCCCGCGCGCGGCCAGGGCGATAGGCGCAGACGTGGCCCTCGTACCCTACTTTGCACCGCCGCTGCGCCCAAGTGTGCCCACAGTCGTTACTATCCACGACTTGATCCCGCTGCTGCTGCCAGCCTACCGCGGCACACCCCTGGTGCGTCTGTACACCTGGCTCGTGTCCACCGCCGCACCCCAGGCCAGCGCCGTCATCGCCGATTCCGAGTACACGCGCCGTGACATCATCCGGCATCTGCACATTCCTGAGGATCGCGTCCATGTCATCTACCTGGCGGCCAGCGAGCATTTCCAGCCGGTGACTGAGGCGGCCCAGCTTGAGGCCGTTCGGCGCAAGTACGGCCTGCCGGACCGCTACCTGCTCTACCTGGGCGGCTTCGACATCCGCAAGAACCTGGCGACGCTGCTGCGCGCCTACGCGTTATTGAGAGCCGGGCACACCATACTGCCGCCGCTGGTCGTTGCGGGCCGCCTGCCCGATCGCGATACCACGTTTGCACCCGACCCACATCGCCTGGCGCGCGAGGCCGGCCTGGACCCGGCGGCCGTAATGTTTACCGGACCGGTAGACGAATGTGACAAACCGGCTCTCTATACTGCTGCCAGTGTTTTTGTATTCCTGTCGCTATGCGAAGGATTCGGATTGCCGCCGCTTGAAGCGATGGCCTGCGGCGTGCCAGTCATCGCTGCCAACACCTCCTCGTTGCCTGAAGTTGTGGGCGATGCGGCACTACTCGTACCGCCGGAGGACGTCCGGGCCGTAGCCGATGCGATGTTCAAGTTGCTCCACGATGCGGACCGGCGTGCAGAACTCCGCCAGCGCGGGTTGCAGCGCGCGTCTGGCTTCACCTGGGAAAAGACCGCCCAGCAGACGCTGGCCATCTTGGAAGCAAGCTATACTGAGCGCACTTGAGCTTTCCGAGCAGACCGGTCAGGTTTCTGAAACCTGACAGGTCTATCTCTCGGAATTTCCAAGCGCGGTTGGCATATCACAAACCGACCGGGAGGCGAAGACATGCAAGACTTACTGGAACGCCTGGCACAGAACCGCGACGCTCTGCGCGCGGCCGTCACCAGGGTGCCGCCCGACAAAACCGAGGCCCCGCTTGGCCCAGACAACTGGACAATCCGTGAGCTGGTGGCCCATCTGGCCTCGGCCGAGTGGTCGCAGCGCTACATTGCCCAGATCGTCGTCAACCGGCCCGGCCACCAATTCAAGCCCGTCGACCGGGATAAGTGGAATGAGGACGAGGTAGCCAAGAGGCGTGACAAATCGCTAGAGGCCCTGTGGCATGAGTGGGAGAACGAGCGGGCACAGACCATCGAGTTCTTCCAGAAGCTGACGCCGGGACAGGCCGCTCACACGGCACAGCATCCCCGCTGGGGCGAGATCACCCCGGTCTCCGTGGGCTACTTGATCGTGGATCACACGGACGGGCACCGGATGGAATTGGAAACAGCTCTTGAATGACGAATGACCAACGACAAACGACCAACGCAGAGCGTCCGTCGTGGGTCGTTTGTCACTCGTCATTGGTCGTGAGGATTCAATCATTGAAAATCCTCATGGTTTCCAAAGCTTGCGTCGTCGGCGCGTACCAGCGCAAGCTGGAGGAGATGGCGCGTTTCGAGGACGTGGAGCTAACGGTAGTCGTGCCGCCCTGCTGGCGGGATGCCGGGCGGGAGATATGCCTGGAGCGCGCCCACACCTCGGGCTATACCCTCATCGAGATGCCCATCGTTCTTAACGGGCACCACCACTTGCATTTTTACCGAGGGCTGGGGGGTCTGGTCTGTAGCCTCCGCCCCCAAATCGTCCACATCGACGAGGAGCCGTACAGCCTGGTAACTTTCCAGGCGATGCGCCTGGCCCGGAGCGTCGGCGCGCGGAGCCTGTTCTTTACCTGGCAAAATATCCTCCGCTACTATCCGCCGCCATTTTCCTGGTGGGAACGCTACGTTCTTGCTAATGCGGACTATGCGATCGCAGGTAATCACGAAGCCGCTGGCGTCTGGTGCCAGAAAGGATATTGTGGGCCGGTCACGGTCATCCCCCAGTTCGGTGTCCGGAGATTTTTCGGAAGGAGACGCGAGGAGAAGGGGAGGAAGGGGAGGGAACAGAGACCGGACCGGTCGTTGGGTTTGCGGGGCGGCTGGTGGCGGAAAAGGGAATCGACCTGTTGCTTCGGGCTGTCGCCGGTCTAGATCAGCCGGTTACAATACGCATTGCCGGGTCAGGCCCCATGCGCAAGCGGCTGGAAATCCTGGTGAGCGAGCTCAACCTGGCCTCCCGGGTTGAGTTTTGGGGATCGATATCGTCAACCGAGATGCCACGGTGGTTAAATGGATTGGACGTTCTAGTGCTGCCCTCGGTCAGCCGTCCGAGCTGGAAAGAGCAATTCGGACGGGTGTTGGTCGAGGCGATGGCTTGCGAGGTCCCGGTCGTCGGGTCCACGTGTGGCGAGATCCCGAATGTGATAGGTGACGCTGGTCTCCTCTTCCCCGAGGGTGACCTCGACAGTCTCCGCGATTGTCTGAAGCGCCTTCTCAGCGACGAGCCACTGCGCCAACGTCTGGGCCAACTGGGTCGCCAGCGCGTGCTAGCCCACTACACACAAGCAAGAATTGCAGCCGCGACGCACGCAGTCTACCGTGAGCTTCAATCAGGCTGAGACATAACAGTAGACCTGACAGGTCTTGAAGACCGATCGGGTCGAAGTTAGAAATCCCGTCGCATCACCGGGCATCCTGAACCTCAAACCGGCCCAGGTAGATGAGTGATTCTACATCGTCCATCTCGGTGGGCGCATGGCGGGCTACGACTGCCCGCACCCGGGCCAGTTCCTCATCCGAGGCCAGGCCGAGCATGGTTGCCAGGTCACCGACATCACGACCTCGGGATGATTCCATTTTCATCAGGACCAGATAGGGCAGGTCCAGTACCGGGTAGCCGGCCGGGTCTTGGCGGGGCTGGGCCAGGGCCTCGTCGAGCCAGGGGTAATCGCCCAGAATGACGTCCACCTCCACGCCGTCTGGGGAGCGAAAGAGATAGCCGGGTATGGCCAGGGGGGTAACGACCTGGTAACCAGCCGATTCCAGCCGTTCCCGCACCTCATCGCCATCCTCGCGGCGCACCAGGATGTCCAGGTCCTTCGTGGCCCGCTCCGGCATGTAGGCCCGGGTGGCTACTGCGCCGACGATGGCCCAGGGAATACCTTGTAACACCGGGCGCAGATCAGGCCAGGGGATCATGGCTGTCCTCCGTCGGAGAAACTCCAGCGCGCTGCCGGTACCTGGCCGGATGCGTCGCCGGGCGATGTCAATCAAGATACGGCGCCGTTGCGCGGGCGTGAGTTGCCCGTCAGGCGCGATGGCCGCAATGGCCGGGGGAATGGACATGTCATTCCTCAGTACGTCTAGTCTATGTTCCGAATAATAACACGGCTCACAGGAAAACGCAAGACCCGTTCAGAAGAGGAACGACAAGGTCCGTTCTTCAACCCGTTGTGATTTGGTTTTGCGCATCCAGTGTGGCCTATGGTATAATGTCACATCATCGGCGAACACAAGAATTGAAGCTTGCGGCTCCACGATGTCATTGGTCATTAGATATGCACATCGCCCTCAACGCACACTTACTTTACCTTGCAGCCGGCTACCGGGCCGCCGGCATCAACCGCTACATTGTCGGCTTGCTGACGGCGCTACCCCAGGTCGATGACCGCCATCGCTACACGGCTTACCTGAGTGACCCGCGCTTCGATGCCCCAGCCTGGATAGGTGACCGTCGGTCGGGCTTGCAGCCCGACGGCCAGCATTACACCGTTCGGCTGTCGCGGTTGCCAACGTCGCGCCCACCGGTCCGCATTCTGTGGGAACAGGTGATCCAGCCGTGGGTGCTCTTCCGGGAGCGCGTCGACCTGGTGCATGGGCTGGCCTACGCATTGCCCGCCGCCTGCCCGGCACACGCGGTGGTCACGATCCACGACCTGAGTTTCCTGCTGTTTCCTGAGGCGTTCAACCGGGCCAACCGGCTTTATCTCACAGCGGCGGTCCGTTGGGCCGCGCGACGGGCCAACGCCATCATCACCGACTCGGAGAGCACACGCCAGGATGCCATCCGGCTGCTGGACGCCCCGGCCAATCGGGTGATCGCGATCCCGCTAGGCGTCGACCCGATTTTTCGACCCATTGGGGACGCGCAGCAGATGGCGACTTTCCGTATGGCACACAGGCTGCCGGAGCGGCTGATCTTGTCAGTGGGCACTCTGGAGCCGCGCAAGAATCTCGACGTCCTGATCAAGGCGTACGCTCAACTGGTGCGCGAGAAGAAGATTCCACATCGCCTCGTTCTGATCGGCGGTGGGGGCTGGCGGTATGGCCGGTTGATAGACCTGATCGAGTCATTGGGAATCCGAGACCGGGTGATGTTCCCCGGGTTCGTCCCGCTGGACGCCTTGCCCTGGTGGTATGCCGCTGCCGAGGTATTTGTATTTCCGTCGCTATACGAGGGTTTTGGGCTACCACCCCTGGAGGCCATGGCGTGTGGGACGCCGGTGATCGCGTCCAACGCATCATCATTGCCTGAAGTGGTCGGAGATGCCGGGCTCCAGGTGGACCCGCGTGACGTGAACGCACTGACCAGCGCCATCGCGCGAGTGGTAGGGGATCGCGAGCTGCGCCAGGAACTTGGCATGAATGGGGTAGCGCGCGCCGCCCACTTTACGTGGACCGAAACTGCACGTCGAACTATAGGCGTTTACGACTCGATCTTCTCATGCAAGGAGGATATTCACCATGCCTAAACGCCGCGCGTGGCTGGCGGCGGCCATGGTCCTGGTTGACATCGTCCTGATCAACGTGGCCTTCGCCCTGGCATATTGGATCCGCTACGAGGCACAGTGGATCGTCCCCGTGGACGAAGTCAACTACAACCCATTCGACGCCTATGGCGGCGTCATCCTGTTATTGAGCCTGCTGCTGCCTATCGCCTACAAAGTCGAAGGAGTGTACGACCAGCGGCGCGAGGCGACGTGGCTGGATGAAGTCTATGCCATTTTCAGTGGGACCCTGATCGGCATCGCCGTGCTGGTATTTCTGTTCTTCTACGTCCGGCCGCTGGTCTACTCACGGCTCATGCTCTTTTACCTGTTCGTCTTGATCGTAACCCTTGTCAGCCTGAGTCGCCTCGTACTGCGCATAGTACTGGGACGGCTCCGGCGGCGCGGGATCGGCGTCGAACGGGTGCTGATCGTCGGCGGGGGCGAGGTGGGACGCACGGTGATGCGCAACCTGATTGCCCAGCCGGAGCTGGGCTACCAGGTCGCCGGCTTTGTCGACGACGATCCAGAAAAACGTGTCACCATTGGCCGGTTCCAATGCTGGGGCAGTATCCAAGACCTGCCCGTCATCCTGCACCAGCATGTGATTGACCAGGTCATTGTCACGTTGCCCTGGGAATCGCACCGCCAAATAATGCAGATTATTGCTGAATGTGAACGGGCTGGGGTTCGCGCGCGCATCGTCCCGGATCTCTTCCAGTTGAGTCTGAGCCGGGTCCATATTGACACCCTCAACGGCGTGCCTCTCATCGGGGTCAGAGAACCGAGTATTCGGGGGTGGAACCGGGCGCTGAAACGCCTGATCGACGTGGCGATTGCCGGACTCCTGTTGCTTCTGATTGCCCCGTTACTGGCAGTCATTGCACTCCTCATCAAATGGGATTCGCCTGGGCCGGTGCTCTTCACCCAGCGGCGCGTGGGCCGGGCGGGACAAATCTTCACCGTGTACAAGTTCCGTTCGATGCGGCTCGGCGCTGAGGCGGAGCAGCACCAGCTCGTGGAGCAGAATGAGGCCAGCGGACCGCTTTTCAAGATGCGCCAGGATCCGCGCGTCACGCGCGTCGGCCGGTGGCTGCGGCGCCTCAGCCTGGACGAGCTGCCGCAGCTCTACAACGTCCTGCGCGGCGAGATGAGCCTGGTGGGGCCGCGCCCGGCGGTCACGGCTGAGGTGGAACAATACGAGAAGTGGCACCTCCGGCGGCTGGAGGTCTCACCCGGGATCACGGGCCTCTGGCAGGTCAGCGGCCGCAGCGAATTGACGTTCGACGAGATGGTGATGCTTGACCTGTTCTACGCCGAAAACTGGTCGCTCGGGCTGGATTTCAAAATCCTCTTGCGGACGATTCCAACGCTGATTCTGGGGACAGGGGCTTACTAAAACGTCAAACGTCAAACGCGAAGAGGTATACAGGATGCTTAATCTCCCAGGGTGAGGCACAGCTTTCTGAAGCCTGCATGACGTTTGACGCTTGATTTCCCTGCGTGTCAAATCAAATGATAATGTTACCGAACGGAAATGGTTCACTCAAATGAT
>JBBITV010000231.1:0-6501 GCA_037440585.1 Chloroflexota bacterium | reverse complement strand
CCAATCTCGCAAGAGATCGCTGCCTGGCCGGGTGTTTGTAGTATAACCAAAGTAACACTGCGTGTCAAGGATATGCAGCGGGCCCACATATGGCGGTTGACTCACCCGGCAAGTGTCGCTATAATGTCCGGCAATCCAAGAGGAGCACGAGGCCGATGAACAAACGTGAACGCATCTGGGCTGCCATCCGGGGCGAACCGGTTGATCGCGTGCCGATTGCGCTCTGGCGGCATTTCCCTTATGACGATCAGACTGCTGAAGGCCTGGCCAGGACCGTCGTCGACTTTCAGCTTCAGTTCGATTTCGACCTGGTCAAGGTGACGCCGACCAGCGGCTATCCGGCCGAGGCCTGGGGCGCGGAGCTGGTCCACGCCGGCAATGCTGAAGGTACACGCAACTACATATGGCGGCCGGTGCAGCAGCCTGCCGACTGGCGGAAACTGCCACGCCTGGACGTGAAGCAGGGTATTCTGGGCCGCGAGCTGATCGCCATAGGGTTGATTCGGGAGACGCTGGGGCCGGATGTTCACGTATTGCAAACGGTTTTCAGCCCCTTGACGATTGCCCGTAACCTTGCTGGAGATAGGGTGTTTACACACTTGCAACAGCATCCAGCCGATTTGCTTGCTGGCCTGGAAGTCATTGCTGGGGTGACGGGCGAATTTGCCCGTGCGTCGTTGGAGGCTGGCGCCGATGGCATCTTCTTTGCGACGCAGCTTGCAGTCCAGGACCGGCTTACAGAACCCGAATATCGCCAGTTCGGCCTGGCGTACGACCGGCGCGTCCTGGATGGCGTTGTTGGCCGGGCGGACATTATGCTGTTGCATTTGCACGGCCTTGGCATTTACTTCGACCTGGTGTCCGAATATCCTGCTCAAATCGTCAACTGGCACGACCGGCGGACCCCGCCGTCGTTGGGAGAAGGGCAGGCGCAGGTGCAGGGGGCGGTGCTGGGGGGCCTGGACGAGTGGTCGGTGCTGCGCAGCGGGAAACCCGCAGACGTGGCCGCCCAGGTAGCTGATGCTATCGCCCAAACGGGCGGCCGCCGCGTGATTATCGGGGCGGGCTGTGTGACGCCGATCGACACGCCGGAGGAGAATATCCGCGCGGCGCGGGAGGCGGTAGGGCGTGAATGGAGGTGCATTTGAAACTCACGATAATCGGCGCCGGACCCGCCTGCCCCAACGCCGGCGGGGCTTGCTCCGGCTACCTGGTCGAGTCGGCTGGCACGCGTTTGCTCCTCGACTGTGGTCCGGGAGTTATCGGTAAGCTGCAACTGCATATGCCTTACCGCGAAGTCTCCGCCGTCGTCATTTCGCACACCCATGCCGATCACTTCTTGGACCTGATTCCATTCGCCGAAGGGCTGAAATATGCACCGTACACCGGTCCTGTCCAGCGCATTCCCGTTTACACCCCGCCCGGCGGCGCGGTGTTCTTGTCGGATCTGGCGCGACCGTTGGCGACGTCAGGTGATTTCTTCGACCGTGTAATTGACCTCCAGGACTACGATCCTGCCCGGCCCCTCAGCGTGGGCGACCTGCGCGTTGAGTTCGCGGCGGTGCGTCATTACATTCCGACCTGGGCTATCCGGGTGTCGGAACCCGGTGGCAGCATCGTTTACTCAGCCGATACGGGACCGGACAATAGGTTGGTGGCCTTCGCCCGGGACACCGACTTGCTGCTGATCGAGACGACCTTGCCGGAACGGACGCCAGAGCCGGGTTTGTGGGGACACCTCGCGCCTGCTGAGGCGGGACAGATTGCCCAGGCGGCGGCAGTGAAACGGCTCGTGTTAACACATATCTGGCAGGAATTTGACCGCCAGCAGTTGGTTCAGGCAGCCCAATCGACCTTTCACGGTCCGGTCGAAGCGGCCATTGAGGGAAAATCCTATTTAGTGTGAAAGGAGATGGACATCATGAGACGGGATAAACAGGGGAAGCCACGACCGGACCGCGAACGCGTCGTGGTGACGGGTATGGGGGTGATTAGCAGCATTGGCCTATCGGTCGATCAGTTTTGGAATAGTCTGCTGGAGGGGCGATCGGGTATCACGCGGATTACAGAGTTTGACACCAGCGCCTATCCGACGCAGATTTCCAGCCGGGTGCGGGATTTCAATCCACGCGACTGGCTGGACGCGAAGCAGGCACGTCACATGAGCCGCTTCTCACAAATGGCCGTCGCTGCAACCAGGCAGGCATTGCAGGACGCCGGTCTTAGTTATGATGCTGAGAACGGGGCAGAGAATGTGGGCGTATGCTTGGGGAATGCTGTCGGCGGACTGGACGATACGGAGAAGGCGGTCAGGCTGATCTTAGAAAAGGGCGGTATGCGCCTCTCGCCTTTCTACATCGTCATGATGCCGAATAACCTGGCTGCGTACCAGGTAGCCTATACCTTCGGCTTTAAGGGATACAACAATACGATTGTGACAGCTTGCGCAGCAGGCACGCAAGCCATTGGTGAGGCGGCAGAGGTCATCCGGCGCGGCCATGCGGACGTGGTAGTCAGCGGCGGCACAGAAGGCGGTTTCTGTGAGCTGGCGTTAGCGGCCTTTTGCGTCGGGCGGGCCTATTCCACGCGCAATGACGAGCCTGAAAAGGCAAGCCGTCCTTTTGACAAAGACCGCGATGGTTTTGTGGGCGGGGAAGGTGCCGGGATCGTGATCCTGGAGAGCCTGGAACATGCCCGCCGACGCGGTGCGCGCATTTACGCTGAGGTGCTGGGCTACGGTGCGTCGTCAGATGCCTATCACTTGATTGCCCCCGATCCGAGTGGTGGTGGCGCGGCGCGGGCGATGAGCTGGGCGCTAAAGGATGCCGGCCTGCCGCCAGAAACAGTTGATTACATCAATGCCCATGCCACAGGGACGCCCCTGGGCGATGTTGCTGAGACGGTGGCGATCAAAAAGGTCTTTGGGGATCACGCTTACAAGCTGGCTATCAGCGCCACTAAATCGATGATCGGCCATTTGTTTGGCGCTGCGGGTGGCGTCGAGGGCATTGCCACGATCAAAGCGCTGGAAACCGGCATGATTCCGCCCACGATTAACCTCGATACCCCCGATCCCGAATGCGATCTCGATTATGTCCCCAACAAAGCGCGCCATGCACAAGTGGACGTGGCGATGAAGAATTCATTCGGATTAGGGGGGCAGAACGCCTGCGTTGTATTTGGGCGTTTTGAGGACTGAAGAATCTGGTCTTTCTGCCGATACGTGTATTGAGACGGCTATCGTATCAGGGAGGACCAGAATTCATGCCCAAGATTCTGATCGTGGACGATGATATGCCTTCGCGTATGCTGGTGGAGCGTATCCTCACCGCTTCGGGCTTTAAGGTGGCGCAGGCACGCGATGGCCTGGAGGCGATCGAAAAGATTTGGATAGAACAACCGGACCTGGTTTTGATGGATGTGATGATGCCTCAACGCGATGGTATTGAAACGCTGCGCCAATTGCGGCGCATCCCCGAGCTCAAGACTACGCGTGTAATCATGCTGACAGCGGTGGCGGACAGGGCCAAGGTGCAGGAGATCCTCGGTCTTGGGGTGACCGACTACCTGACCAAGCCCTTTCCCGCCGAGGTGCTCGTCAACAAGGTGAAGACCGTCCTCGAGTTGCCCTCAGAGGACAGGCGATAGGGGCGGGCAGCTACCCGTCCCTACAGCTTGAAACCCCCTCGTTCCAACTCCTCAACGACTTTCGCCAGAAAACTGTCCGCGGCCACGCCGTCCATGATGCGGTGGTCAAAGGTCAGGCTCAAGTAGCACATCGGACGGATGGCGATGGCGCCCTCGGGCGTGACGACGACGCGCTTCTGGATGGCGCCGATTCCCAGGATGGCGGCGTTGGGCTGGTTGATGATGGGTGTCGCGAAAAGGCTGCCTGATACACCGTGATTGGTGATGGTGAAAGTCGCACCTTGCACGTCGTCCGGGTTGAGCTGGTGATCGCGCGCGCGCGTCGCCAGGTCGTGCACCTCGCGGGCCAGGCGAAGGAGACTCTTTTCGTCGGCGTCTTTGACGACCGGGACGATGAGCCCAGATTCAAGGGCGACAGCTATGCCAACGTTGATTCGGCGTTTCAAGACAATCTGGTCGTCAGCAAAGGTGGAGTTCGCGTAGGGGTGCATCCGCAGGGCATTGACGGTGGCCTGGACGAAGAACGGGGTGTAGGTCAGGTTGAACCCCTCGCGACGCTGGAATTCATCCTTGTGTTTCTCGCGGAAACTGACCACCCGGCTCATGTCGGCTTCCATCACCGTGGTGACCTGGGCTGCAACCTGCAGGCTGCGCACCATGTGTTCGGCGATGGCTTTGCGTATGGGGGTTAGCTTGATCACCTGATCGCCAGCGGCCGGCGCGGCTTCGATCCGGGCAGGTGCCGGCATAACTGGCGGCGGGGCGGGTAGTGTGGGTGCTGGCATAGTGGCGCGGCGCTCGATGTATGCCAGGATGTCTTGCTTGGTGATGCGGCCCTCGCGGCCTGTTCCTTTGATCTGGCTCAGGTCCACGCCGTGTTCCTCGGCGATCCGGGCCACCACGGGCGAGATGCGCGGAGCTGCCTTGGGTGTCTCGGCCATCGGTGGAGCACCGTCGTGTTTCAGGCTAATTTCCCGTTGCATGGCTGCGGCTGGGACGCCTCCATCCCGCTTTGGCACCGGCTCACCCTCGGGTGCGATCCGCGCCAGCACCGTGCCGACCTTGACCGTCTCGCCCTCGGGCACCAGGATCTCCTGGACGACGCCCGATTCCGTCGCCGTCACCTCGGTATCCACCTTGTCGGTGATCACCTCCAGCAACGGCTCATACTTCTTGACCGGCTCGCCCACTTTCTTGAGCCACTTCCCAATCGTGCCCTCGTGCACACTCTCACCGAGTTGGGGCATTTTGACTTCGACAGTTGCCATGTGAGGTCTCCTACAGCATGCGTGAAACGTCAAACGCAACGGTTGTCACCATGACATTTGACGTTTCACGTTTGACGGTCAATATGCCGCCAACTCCCGTACCGCGTTCGCCGTCTTCTCCGGACTCGGCATGAACCACTCCTCGAGCGGTGTCGCGAAGGGGACGGCGGGGACTTCGGGGCCGGCCAGGCGCATGATCGGCGCGTCCAGGTGCTCGAAAGCTTCTTCGGCAATGATGGCCGCGATTTCTGCGCCGTAGCCGCAGAACTTGTTGTCCTCGTAGGCGATCAGGACCTTGCTGGTCTTTTTGACGGATTCCAGCACCGTATCCTTGTCCAGAGGTCGCAGCGTCCGCAGGTCGATCACCTCGACATCGATCCCCTCGTCGGCGACGGTTTCTGCGGCTTCCAGGGCATAGTACACGCTCAGACCGTAGCTGATCACCGTCAGATGCTTGCCCTCCCGGACAACCCTGGCCTTACCGATAGGCACCGTGTAGTCGCCATCGGGGACCTCGCCGCGAATCAGGCGATAGGTTTTCTTGTGCTCGAAGAAGAGCACCGGGTCTTCGTCGCGGATGGCGGCCTTCAGTAAGCCCTTGGTATCGTAGGGTGTCGACGGAGCGACAACTTTGAGGCCGGGAACGTGGGCGAAGAAGGCCTCGACGCACTGGGAATGGTAGAGACCGCCGTGGATGCCACCGCCGTACGGCGCGCGGATGACCATCGGCACGCCGTAAGCGCCGTTGGACCGGTAGCGGAAGCGGGCGGCTTCGTTGACGATCTGGTTGAAGGCGGGGTGGATAAAATCGGCGAACTGGATCTCGGCCACGGGCCGCATTCCGTTCAGCGCCAGCCCAATCGCCACCCCGACGATGGATGACTCAGCCAGCGGGCTGTCGATGACGCGCATCTCGCCGAATTTCTCATACAGGCCAGCCGTCGCTTTGAAGACCCCGCCCTTGAGTCCTACGTCCTCGCCCAGGACGATCACTCGACTGTCACGCTCCATCTCTTCACGCAGTGCGTCCTGGACCGCTTCGATGATGGTTTTGGTTGGCATAGGTTACTCCTTCGTCAAACGTCAAACGTGAAACGTCAAACGTCAAGAGGTTCATAGCACGCTGAATCTCACGAATGAACTCCAACTGACCGAACAGTTCATCACGTTTGACGTTTGACGCTTGACGTATGACGTTTCACGTTTCTCTTTTTGCGTAAACATACTCAAACGCCGTGCTGACCTCCGGATACGGCGCCGCCTCCGCGTACTCTGTCGCCTCGTCCACCATGGCTGACATCCGTGCCTGGATGGCGCGGTCCAACGCGTCTGTCAGGACACTCTGCTCCAGGAGCTCTCTTTGCAAGCGGACGACCGGGTCCTTTTGCTTTGCGGCGGCGATGCTTTCGGCGCTCCGGTAGAGACGCTCGTCGTCGTCGCTGGAATGAGCGGTCAGCCGGACGACTTTCGCCTCGATCAGCGTGGCGCCGTCACCCCGGCGTGCCCGCCCGATGGCCTCGGCCGTGACTGCGTACGTCGCCTGGACATCGGTGCCATCGACGACCACACCCGCGATGCCATACGC